>NZ_DATLXO010000195.1:0-45972 GCF_035575815.1 Iamia sp. | reverse complement strand
ACGGAGGGCGGTGCGCCCCGGTGGCGGGCCCGGCGGCGGCCGACGTGGACGGCGACGGGTGTCCCGACCCGGTGCTCGTCGACGCCGAGCGCATCACCGTCGGTGACACCACCTGGGTGGTCGGTCGCCCCGGCGACACGTTGGCCGTGGGCGACTGGGACTGTGACGGCACCGCCACCGCGGCGGTGCTGCGCCCCTCGACCGGCGAGGTGTTCGTCTTCGACCGGTGGATCGCGTCGGGTGACGAGCTCACCGTCGCCGCCGCCGCCATCGTCGACGGCGGGACCGCCGTCGTGGCCCGCGACGACGACGGCGACGGGTGCGCGGAGCTCGCCGTGACCCGGGCCGGCGGTCCGGCCGTCCCGGTCGGAGCACCCTGATGACCACCCGGCCCTTCGCCACCTCCGCCTCCCGGGGGCCCTCGCCGTCTCCTCCGGCGGCGAACGACCCACCCCTGCGCCGGGCCGTGGCCGCGGTGGCGTGGATCGCCACCCTCGTCGCCATCATCGTGCTGCTCGGCTGGCTGGGCGATGGCCGGCTGTCGACACCACCGCTGCTCGACCGCTCCCAGCTCCAGCGGTGGCTGGACGGTCGCGATGCAGTGACCGTCGCCTTCGCCATGGTGCGGCTCATCGGCCTGGTGCTGGCCTGGTACCTGCTCGTCGTGACCGTCGTGGGCCTGGTCGCCCGCGTCAGCCGCATACCCGCTCTCGTGCGCGTGGCCGACCTGGCCACCATCCCTGCGGTCCGCAAGGTGCTCGGCGCCATCGCCGGGGTGGGGCTGACCGCCTCGGCCGCCAGCCTCATGGCCGCCAGCATCCTCCCTGACCAGGCCCCGGCCCACGCCGAGACCGTCGACGGGGGCGGCGGGCGGGTCGTCCTCGAGCGCCTACCCGACGGCTCCGACGTGATCCTCCGCCGTCTGCCCGACGGTGAGGACGGCACCGCCACCATGCGGGTCGAGGAGGCGGCGCCGTCGGAGCAGGAGGCGCCGCCGTCCGGGCAGGAGGCGCCGACCGCCCAGGAGTGGACGACCCAGCCCGGCGACCACTTCTGGCACATCGCCGAGGCGACGCTCACCGACGCCTGGGGCCGGGCGCCCACCGACGCCGAGGTCACCCCGTTCTGGACCGATGTGGTCGAGGCCAACCGAGAGGCGCTGGACGACCCGGCCAACCCCGACCTCATCTTCCCCGGCCAGGTCTTCCGGGTCCCCGTCCCCCCGCCGGCCCCCGCCCCGCCGCCCGTCAGCCCGTAGCGGCATCGCTCCCGTCGGTCGGGCGCGCCAGGGCCGCGGCCGATACCGCGTCGGGTCGGGTCCGACGTCGGCCGACCGGCACCTCGGCCAGGGCGGCACCGATGGCGGCGACGGCACCGTCCACGGAGTCGGGGATCACCGCGTCGACGATGCCGAGGTCGAGCAGGGCCGAGCTGGTGAGGCCCAGCTGGTCGGCGACCTCCGGGGCCTGGGACGCGTCACGCTCGAGGATGGCCGCGGCCCCCTCGGGCCCGATGACCGAGAAGACGGCGTGCTCCGAGATGAGCAGGGTGTCGCTCCACGCCAGGGCGAGGGCGCCGCCGCTGCCACCCTCGCCGACGCAGACACCGACCGTCGGACCGGCGATCGCGTCCATCGCCGCGAAGGTGGCGGCGATCTCAGCCGCGATGCCGCCGTTCTCGCTGGCGGGACCGGGCTCCGCCCCCGGGGTGTCGACCAGCGTGACCAGGGGGAGACCCAGGCGGTCGGCCAGGGCGATCGCCCGCTGGGCCTGGCGGAAGCCGGCGGGTGAGGGTCGGCCGGTGCCGGCGTGGCGGTCGGAGGCCACCACCACGACCCTCGTCGAGGCGATCCGAGCGAGCCCGCTCCGCACGGTGGGGTCCGGGGCGCTCAGGTCGCACCAGGTGGCGCAGAGGTGCGCCGCCACGTCGAGGCCCGACGGCCGGTCGGGGCGACGGGCGGCCCGCACCTCGGCCCAGGCCCCCGAGGCCGGGCCGTCGTCGCTCGGCACCGCATGGGGCGCGACCGGGAGGGCCCGGATCGCCAGGGGCCGGTCGCGCTCGCCCAGCGCGACCTCGACCCAGGCGTCGAGCGCGTCGGCCGGGACCACGGCGTCGATCAGGCCGGCGGCATGAGCCGTCTCGGCCGTGTGGGACCGGCCGACGACGGACTCCCCGGTCGTCTCGGTCACGATGCGGGGGCCGGCGAAGCCGATGACGGCGCCGGCCTCGGCCACCCGCACGGCGCACGACGAGGCGTAGGACGCCAGGACCCCGCCGGTGGTCGGTGATCGCATGACGGCCACCGAGAGGAGGCCGGCGTCGCGATGACGGCGTACCGCAGCGGCCACCCGACCGAGTTGGACGAGGGAGACCATGCCTTCCTGCACGCGCGCCCCGCCGCTGCGCGTGACGCACACGACGGGGAGCTTCAGCGCGCAGGCCCGGTCGAAGGCCCGCACCACCTTCTCACCGTGGACGACGCCCATCGACCCGCCGAGGACCTCGAAGTAGCCCTCGACCCGCACGTGGGTGGGCGTGCGCCCGGTGCGCACCGACTCGATCTCCAGCGTGGTCAGCCGTTCGGCGTAGCCGGGCGCGCCGAGAGGGTCGCCGCTGCGCAGATCGCGGTCCCACTCCTCCACCCAGGTCTCCGCCGTCACGAGCCCCCCTGACCCGTGACCTTTGAGCGGTTGTGCGCCGCATCCGCACTCAACCGCTCAAAGTCCCCGGTCGCGTCGGTCACGTGGGTGCGGGCTCACGGGGCGGCGGGACGAGGCGCACGGCGACCTCGTTGGCCAACAGGCGGCCGGCGCGCGTCAGCACGGTGCGCTCGCCGTGGTCCTCGACCAGTCCGTCCAGGACCACCCGGTCGGCCGGGAGGAGGGCAGCGGCGGGGACGCCGGCGAGGGTGCGCAGCGAGAGCTGCAGCGCTTCGAGCGTTCGCCGGTCGCCCTCGAGGTGCTCGGATCCGGCCACCGGATCGCGACCGTCGGTGATGGCGCCGAGGTAGCGCTCGGGGGTGCGTCCGTGCCAGTAGCGCACGCCCTCGCGGTGCCCGTGGGCGGCGCACCCGAGGGCGACGTACTCGCCCATCGACCAGTACAGGAGGTTGTGGCGGCAGCGCCGACCGGGCCGGGCCCAGTTCGAGATCTCGTACCAGGCGTAACCGGCCGCCTCGAGCCGGTCGGACACCTCGGCGTACTTGTCGGCCTGGTCGTCGTCATCAGGGTGGCGCGCCCGGTCGTCGTAGAGCGCGGTGCCAGGTTCGACGGTGAGGGCGTACGCGCTCACGTGGTCGGGGTCCAGCCCGACGGCTCGCTCCACGGTCGTGCACCAGTCGGCGCCGCTCTCACCGGCCGCGCCGTAGATCAGGTCGACGTTCACCTCGAGGCCGGCCCGGCGCGCCGCGGCCACCGCCGACGCCACCGCCTCGGGCGGGTGGGTGCGACCGAGAGCCCGGAGCACGTGGGGAAGGAAGGACTGCACCCCGATCGACACCCGGCTCACCCCACCGGCGGCATAGGTCTCGGCCAGCGCATCGTTCAGGTCCTCGGGGTTGCACTCGACGGTGACCTCGGCCCCGTCGGCGATCGGGAGCTCGGCGAGCACCGCCAGCAGCTCGGCGGCGGCAACGCGCGACGGCGTGCCCCCGCCCACGAACACCGACGTCACGGGGGCCAGCCCCGGCGCGAGGAGAGCGGCGTGGCGCCGGCACGCTTCGAGGTAGCGACCCGCCAACTCGTCGCGGTCGGTCCAGGTGGCGAAGGCGCAGTAGTCGCAGCGGTGCCGGCAGAACGGCACGTGCAGGTAGGCGCCGAAACCGGCGGCGCCATCGGCGAGGAGGTCGATCACGTCAGCCACGACCGCTGATCATCGCCCACGGTGGGCCGACGGCGCCCGTCGGACGCGCGACCCGGGCGGGCGCGGTGTCAGCGGGCGAGGGCGAGGCCCAGCTCGTCGAGGCGCTTGACCGCCCCCTCCTCGGTGGTGTCGAGGATGCACGCGATGGCCCGGAGGTCGTCGCGGCGGATGGTGAGCACCCGGCCGTTGAAGTCCTGGCGCTGGACCTGGATCATCGTGAGGTACCGGGTGAGCATCTCGGCCGCGACCCCCGAGAGGCCGTCGAGCCGGGTGAGGTCGAGGACGACCTTGCGGCGGTCCGGCAACGAGACCGTGAGGTCGAGCACCTCGTCCTCGGCGTTGCGGTCGCGGGGCAGCAGCTGGTCGACGGGCACGTTGTAGAAGCGGGCCAGGCGCTGGAGCCGGGGCACGGAGATGGCCCGCTCGCCCCGCTCGTAGGCTCCGAGCACCGACGCCTTGAACTCCTGGGCCGAGGCCTCCTCGGCGTCTTGGAGCGACAGGCCCTTCTGGCGACGGATCGACCGGAGGCGTTCGCCCACCTTGCGCCCGTAGAGCGTGGCCGCTTCCTCGTCGATCTCACTGTCGATGATGCTCAACGGTTGTCTCCTGCTCGGTGTGTCGCTCGCACGGCGCGTCGACGACGGACCGGGGGCACTGCCAGCCTACGGTCGGATCGCCCCGCGCCCGATGACCACACTACGTCGTACGCTCCCGCCGATCAACCACCCTCCGTGCTGAGGATCAGGAGCACGGGTACGGAGCGAGCAGGCCGGAGCGCAGAGCGACGAGGAGGGTCCCGGCGGCGACGGCCGCGGTCTCCGCCCGCAGGACGGTGGGACCCAGGCCCACGGTGGCGGGCGCCGCGACCAGCTCGCTCGCGGACCACCCGCCCTCGGGGCCGATCAGCAGCATCGGTCGCTCCAGGCTCGGGGCGATGCCGCCCGGTGCAGCGACCGCGGCCGCCGCCCCTCCGGCCTCCAGGGCGTCGGCCACGAGCACCCCGGTGCGAAGCTCGGGGAGCCGGGTGCGACGGCTCTGCATGGCCGCCTGGCGCGCCACCTTCTCGAGGCGGGCGACGTGGCCGGCGGCGCGATCGCCCTCCCAGCGGACCACCGACCGGGCCGCCACCAGCAGCCAGATGCGATCGATCCCCAGCTCGGTGAGCTTCTGCACGGCCCACTCCGGGCGCGCGCCCTTCACCGGGGTGAGGGCGACGGTGATCTCGGGGCGGACCGCCTCGTCGAGGTTGACGGCACCGGTGGGCTCGAGGTCGTCGCCGAAGCAGACGGGACGCCACCGCCCGAGGCCGTCGGAGACGGTCAGCGGGTCACCGGGCCGCAGGCGCAGGGCCCGGCCGAGGTGATGGTGGTCGTCCTCGCCCAGCACGGGCCGGTCGACATCCGCGACGAAGGCGTGCGGAGCGGTCCCCCGGGTCGGCACGGGGGGCATCGGCCGGCTACTTGAACGCGGAGCGGATCTTGGACATCAGGCCGGTGTCGGGGGGCGCGACGTCCTCCCCTCGACGAGCCGCCAGGTCGCGGTAGATCGCCTCCTCCTCCTCGTCGAGCTCCTCGGGGATGTCGACCACGACGCGCACCACGAGGTCGCCGCGGCCGCGGCCCCGCACGCGGGGCACGCCCCGGCTACGGAGGTTGAAGACGTGGTCGGGCTGGGTGCCGCGGGGCATCACGAGCTCCTCGACGCCGTCGAGCGTCTCGAAGTCGAGGGTGAGGCCGAGGGTGGCTTGGCTGGGGCTCAGGTGCAGGTCGTGCACCAGGTCGCTGCCCTCGCGGGTGAACCGGGGGTGCGACGCGACCCGGAGGTGCACGTAGAGGTCGCCGGGGGGTCCCCCGCGGGGGCCTGCGGGGCCGTAGCCGGGGAGGCGCAGGGTGGAGCCGTGATCGACACCGGGCGGGATGTCGACGGTGTAGGAGCGCTCGACGGGGCGGCGGCCATCGCCGCCGCACTCCGAGCACGGGGAGCTGATGACCTCGCCCAGGCCGCCGCAGTTGGGGCACGGCCGAGCGGTCACCATCTGACCCAGCATCGACTGGCGGACCTGGCGCACCTGACCGACCCCTCCGCAGGTGGTGCAGGAGGACGGGTGGGTGCCGGGGGCTGAGCCGGTGGCCTCGCAGGTGTCGCACGGCGAGGGGACCAGGGCGGTCACCGGGGTCTTGGTGCCGAAGACGGCCTGCTCGAAGCTCAGGTCGACCGTGACCTCGATGTCGCCGCCGCGGGGCGGGCCGGGGCGGCGGCCACCGCCGGCGAAGCCACCCCCGCCGCCACCGCCGCCACCGCCGAAGAAAGCGTCGAAGATGTCACCCAGCCCGCCGCCGCTGAAGCCCTGGCCCGGGTCGGGGCGGTGCGAGTCGGTGCCGAAGGTGTCGTAGCGCTGGCGGCGCTCGGGGTCCGACAGCACCTCATAGGCCCGGGAGATCTCCTTGAACCGCACCGCGGCCCGAGGATCATCGGGGTTGGCGTCGGGGTGGTGCTCGCGCGCCATGCGCCGATAGGCCTTCTTGATCTCATCCGCGGTCGCGGTGCGGGAGACGCCGAGGGCGGCGTACAGGTCATCGGCCATGGAGGAGGTCGCTCTCTCGCGTCACGGGGATCGGTCAGCCTTCGGTCAGCCGACGGCCGAGCCGCGTGCTGACGACGGCCACGGCCGCCAGGGCCTGGGCGTAATCCATCCGGGTGGGACCCAGCACGCCGACGGTGCCGACGGGCTCGCCCTCGACCTCATAGGGGGCCACCACGAGGGCGCACTCGGCGAGCGGGGCCATGCCGGTCTCGGACCCGATGGCGACCTGGAGACCGCGGTCGAGCACGTCGCGCAGCAGGGTGACCACGACGAGCTGCTGCTCGAGGAGGCCGAGGACCTGGCGGACCGTCTCGACCGCCTCGAAGGCGCCGGCCACGCGGTCGGTGCCGCCGATGTAGACGTGGTCGCCGTCGGGGGCGACGCTGGCGCGCACCGCGGCGATGACGGCGGGCACCGGCGACCCGGCAGACGGGTCGACCGAGGGGGCGGTCACGGTGGCCAGGTCGTCGAGGTGGCGCCCGAGCAGCTGCTCGCTGAGGTGGGCGCCCGCTCCCATCAGGTCGACCTCGGCGGCCAGAGCGGCGTCGCCGTCGAGCGGGACGGTGGTCTTCTCGACCGCGCCGTTGGAGAGGACGATCACCAGCAACGCCACCCGGGGGCTGAGGCCGACGAGCTGCACGGAGCGCACGACGGCCGTCTCCTGGGGGGGACCGGTGATGACCGCGGCGGTGCCGGTGAGGCCCGAGAGCAGGCGGGAGGTGTCGGCGAGCATGCGCTCGAGCTCGCCGTGGGTGTGGTCGAAGAACGACCGCACCTGCTGGGCCGAAGCCCGGTCGAGGCTGGCGCGCCCGGCGAGGTTGTCGACGTAGTAGCGGTACCCGGCCTGGGTGGGGATGCGACCGGCGCTGGTGTGGGGCTGGGCCAGGTAGCCGTCGGACTCCAGCGTGGCCATGTCGTTGCGTACCGTGGCCGACGACACCGCCACCCCGGGCGCGGACGCCACGTGGCCCGATCCGACCGGGACGGCGGTGTGGATGTACTCCTCCACCACGGTCCGCAGGATGGACGCCTTGCGGTCATCGAGCATGGGCAGGGCCGTTCGGGTCGGGGGGCGCCGGGACGGCGGAGGACCGGCTGGCACTCAAGCCTACCGAGTGCTCACCGGGCGACGCCGGTCCCCGTACCTCGGCGGGCACCGCCCGACGGTCACCGCTCGGCGGACGTCAGCCCTTGCCGGTCGCGGCCCTCCAGCGACGGAGGGCCTCGTCGCGCTCGGTGGCGTGGTCGACTAGGGACGCCGGGTAGTCGGTCCCGCCCGCGCCGAACAGGCCGTCGGCGGCGGCGGCCGACGGCTCGTGCACGGCTGCCCCTTCCACCGAGGCCAGCTCCGACACCCAGCGGCGGATGTAGGTGCCGTCGGGGTCGAAGCGCCGCGACTGGGCCGCCGGGTTGAAGACCCGGAAGTAGGGGGCGGCGTCGGTGCCGGTGCCCGCTACCCACTGCCAGCCGTGCTGATTGGAGGCCAGGTCGCCGTCGACGAGGTGCTCCATGAAGTGGCGGGCGCCCCGGGTCCAGTCGATGTGGAGGTCCTTCACCAGGAACGAGGCCACGATCATCCGCACCCGGTTGTGCATCCAGCCCACCCCCAGCAGCTGGCGCATGCCGGCGTCGACGATCGGGAAGCCGGTGCGGCCCTCGCGCCAGGCGTCGAAGCGCTCGTCGGCGCCCCGACCGGTGTCGAGCTCGATGCCGGCCAGGGCCCGGGTTGAGGCTGTGGCGGGCCGAGTTGGGTTCGTGCAGCAGAACATCGGCGTAGAAGTCGCGCCAGGCCAGCTCGGTGGCGTGTACCTCGGCACCCTTGCCGCGCCCGTGGCGGGCCAGCACCTGGCGGGGGTGGATGCAGCCCCACTTGAGGTACGGCGACAGCCGGGAGGTGCCGTTCAGCCCGGGACGGTCACGATCATCGGCGTAGCGGTCGACGGTGCCGTCGAGGAAGGCGTCGAGGCGACGACGTGCCGCGTCCTCCCCCGGGATGGGAAGGTCCGCGGTGACGACGGGGGCCTCGGGTCGGCCGTCGCTGCGGACGTCATCGACCCAGCGGACGTTGCGGGGCGCGTCGAGCGGTGCGTCCCAGCCCCGTTGGCGCCACTGGCGGGAGTAGGGGGTGAACACCTTGAACGGCGTGCCGCCACCGGTGAAGAGCGTTCCCGGCGGCACCGCGTAGGGCGTGCTGACGGGGCGGAGCGGAATGCCGTCGCCGGCGAGCGCGGCGGCGACGGCCTCGTCGCGCGTCGTGCCGTAGGGCCCGGCGTCGTCGGTGCAGTACACGGCGTCGGCCCCGGCCTGGCGGGCCACGGCGCGCACGGCGCGCTCAGGGGAGTCCTTGCGCACGACGAGGGCGCCGCCGACCTTGCCGTCGAGCTCGGCCAACGCCCCGGCCAGGAACCACCGCCGGTTGGCGCCGGCGGGGTTGCGCAGGTGGGCGTCGTCGACGAACAGCGGCACGACCCGGTCGTGGTGCGCCACCGCCTCGACCAGCGCCGGGTTGTCCGAGAGCCGCAGGTCCCGCCGGAACCACATCACCGCCACGGAGGTCACGACGGCTCAACCTACGCGCGAGGGGATCGGCGCGACCCGGACGGCCCCACCGCGCGAGGTCGGTCGCCGCCCTCATCGTCATCCGGAGCATCGAGCGGAGCCCCAGGTGTGGCCCGATCTGGTCGGTCATCCGCCACATCGCGCCACACCGTCCCGAGCCAGCATGCGACGGTGTATGGTGCGGTGTATGCATCGGACGAACATCTACCTGACCGATGAGCAGGAGCGGGCCCTCGACCAACGGGCGCGCCAGGCCGGCACCACGCGGAGCGCCGTGGTGCGCGACATCATCGACCGCGACCTGGAGGCGCCAAGGGCGATCGACCCCGAGGTCGCCGCCGGGTTCGCCGAGCTCGCCGACCTCTACGACGAGATCACCGAAGGGATGTTCGACGACGATCCCGACGTGCGCATCGAACGGTGATCATCGTCGACGACCGGATGGCTCGAGAGGTGCTCTCCGGTCGCCGCCACCCGACGCTCGGCGACCAGCCCGTCGCCACCACCTGGGGCTTCCACTACCGGCTGTTGAGGGCGCTCAGCGACAACCGGGTCGATGGGCGCCTGAGCCGGAGTGTCGCCAAGGGACTGCGGGCCACCGCCGTCGACCCGCCCACGACGGTGCTGGAGGTCCTCGACCCGCGCCTGACCACCCATGCCGCGGCCCGGCTCTCGATCGACCACCGCCTGAACCTGCTCTCGGCCGGGCTCGTCGCCGCCGCCCAGCACCATGGTGCGCCGGTCGTCCTGTCGGCCGGCAACGTCGGGCGGACGTGGCCCGACCTGTTCGCCTCCCTGTCGATCCCGCTCTCCATCGTCTGACGCCGGCGTCCCGCACGCACGACCAGATCAGTCGTCGAGGCGGAGGGCGGAGACGAACGCCTCCTGGGGGACCTCGACGCGACCGATCGACTTCATCTTCTTCTTGCCCTCCTTCTGCTTGTCGAGCAGCTTGCGCTTGCGGGTGATGTCCCCGCCGTAGCACTTGGCCAGCACGTCTTTGCGCTTGGCCTTCACCGTCTGGCGGGAGATGAACTTCCCGCCGATGGCGGCCTGGATGGGCACGTCGAAGAGCTGGCGGGGGATGAGCTCCTTGAGCTTCTCGCACATGCGACGCCCGTAGTCCTGAGCCTTGTCGCGGTGCACGATCTGGCTGAAGGCGTCGACCGGCGCGGCGTTGAGCAGGATGTCCACCCGCACCAGGTCCGACGGGGCGTAGTCGGCGGCCTCGTAGTCGAGGCTGGCGTAGCCCTGGGTGCGGCTCTTCATCTGGTCGAAGAAGTCGGTGACGACCTCGCCGAGGGGAAGCTTGTAGCGCAGCTCGACGCGCTCGGGGGTCAGGTACTCGAGCTTCACCATCTCGCCCCGACGGTTCTGGCAGAGGTCCATCAGGGTGCCGGTGTAGTCCGCCGGGGTGAGCAGGGTGACCGCCAGCCACGGCTCCTCGATGCGGTCGAGCTCGGAGGGGTTCGGCATCTCCGAAGGGTTGTCGACCTCGATGACCTCTCCCGCGGTGGAGTACACGATGTAGGCCACCGACGGGGCGGTGGCGATGAGGCTCAGGTCGAACTCGCGCTCGAGGCGCTCACGCACGATCTCCATGTGCAACAGGCCGAGGAACCCGCACCGGAAGCCGAAGCCCAGGGCGCCGGAGCTCTCGGGCTCATAGGTGAAGCTGGAGTCGTTGAGCCGCAGCCGTTCGAGCGCCTCGCGCAGGTCGGGGAACTGGTCGCCGTCGATCGGGAACAGCCCGCAGAAGACCATCGGCTTCGGGTCGCGGTAGCCCTCGAGGGCCTCGGTCGCAGGCTTCACGGTGTCGGTGACGGTCTCGCCCGAGCGGGCCGAGCCCACGTCCTTGATGCCGGCGATCAGGTATCCGGTCTCGCCCGGCCCGAGCGTGTCGACCGGGGTGTTGTCAGGGCTGCGGACCCCGATCTCGTCGGCTCCGTGGGTGGCGTGAGCCTGCATGAAGCGGAGCTTGGCGCCCGAGCGCAGGGTGCCGTCGACCACCCGGACCGAGCTGACCACGCCACGGTACTGGTCGAAGTGGCTGTCGAAGATCAGGGCCCGCAGCGGGTCGTCCGCATCGCCGACCGGGGGCGGGATCCGCTCGACCACCGCGTCGAGCAGGGCGTCGACGCCGTCGCCGGACTTGGCGCTGATGCGGAGGATCTCCTCGGCCGGCAGGCCGAGCACGTCCTCGATCTCCTGGGCGCAGCGGTCGGGATCCGCGGCCGGCAGGTCGATCTTGTTCATGCAGGCGATGATCTCGAGGTCGTTCTCGAGCGCCAGGTAGCAGTTGGCCAGGGTCTGGGCCTCGATGCCCTGGGCGGCGTCGACGAGCAGGACGACACCTTCGCAGGCGGCCAGCGAGCGGCTCACCTCGTAGCCGAAGTCGACGTGCCCGGGCGTGTCGATGAGGTTGATCACGTTGTCGCGCCACGGGATGCGCACCGATTGGAGCTTGATGGTGATGCCGCGCTCGCGCTCGATGTCCATCGAGTCGAGGTACTGGGCCCGCATGTCGCGGGCGCTGACGACGCCGCTCTTCTCGAGGACCCGGTCCGACAACGTGGTCTTGCCGTGGTCGATGTGGGCGATGATCGAGATGTTGCGGATGCGGTCGAGGTCCATGGGGCCTTGGCGTCGGAGGAACCGCCGAGCCTACCGACCGTCCGTCGGCGAACCCTGACCCGTCGTCCGCCGATGTCTCCACCCGTTCTGACCCACACCCGGACTGGTCGGGGATCTGGGTGCGGGGACCCCCGGATCGCCTACCAGTTCGAACCCCACCGGCCGACACCCGGTCGGCCGACACCAGTCGGGCGCATGTGACGGGGCGATGCCGTGGCCGGTATGGTTTCGGAGCCGTATTCGAGATCGACCTCCGTGGTGAGGAACCCTGTGGCCAACATCAAGAGCCAGATCAAGCGCAACCGCCAGAACGAGACCCGCCGCGTGCGCAACAAGGCCCTCCGTTCCGACCTGCGCACCCGCACCAAGGTGGCGGAGTCGGCCGCCGCCGAGGGTGCGGAGGGCGCCGCCGAGGCCCTCCGGGTCGCCCTCAAGCGCATCGACAAGGCCGCCGCCAAGGGCGTGATCCACAAGAACCAGGCCGCTCGCCGCAAGTCTCGCTTGGTCAAGCGCCTCGCCGCCTCCGAGGGCTGAGCACCCGCCCCGTCGAGCTACCGCCCGCATCCTCGGGCCTACCGTGCGCGGCGCCGACTCCGGGCCAGCCGGGCCACCAGCACCTCCATCACCAGCTCGTTCGACCACGCCTGCGCGCCCCGCAGGGCGAGGTCGCTCTCGGCCAGCAGGGTGATGGCCCGCCTGACCCCGGGTGACCCGAGGGCCCGGGCGCCGTTGAGCGCCTTCTTGGCCGGAAACGTCGAGCCTCGCAGACCGAGCACCTCGGCCGCCTCCTTCTCGCTGCGGGCCCCGGCGCCATCGAGGCGCAGCATCCGGGCGTAGTGGGAGTGGAGCGTCGCCATGATCTGCAACGGGTGGCGGTCGCCGCCGCGCATCATGCGTTGCAGCAGCGCAAGGGCGAGGGCGGCGTCGCCCTTGTCGATGGCGTCGGTGAGATCCCACGGGGGCACGCCGCCGGCCTCGCCCAGCCACGGGCGCACCTCCTCCACGCCGAGCCGGGCACCGGGGCCGTGGACCCCGACGAGACGCTCGGCCAGCTCGATCACCGCGCCGCCGTTCTCGCCCACTCGCTCGGCCACCAGCGCGGCCGCGGCCCGATCGAGGCGGATCTCGTGGCGAGCCATCTGGTCGATGACCCACGGCTCGCGGTTGCGGCCCGGCGGGTCGACCTCGCGCACCTCGCCCCCCGCGGCCTTGACCGCCTTGGTCAGCGTGGGAGGGACGTTGCCCATGCGGGTGTTGGGCTCAGGGCTGCGCTCCCAGACCAACACCAGGTCGGTGGTCGGAAGCGGATCGCCAAGGTGGTCGAGCAGGGGCCGCAGCGCGTCTGCGTTGGGGAAGCGGGCCAGGTGGCGGGCGACGACGACCCGATGATCGGTGAGGAACGGCATGGTGTTGGCCGCGTCGACGACGGCGGCCAGCTCGTAGTCGGGACCGGTGTGCTCGTCGACGAGCAGCCCCCGGTCGCCGTCGCCCACGAGGGCGTCGACGACGGCGACGGCGGCCTCCTCGCGGAGCACGTCGTCGCTGCCTTTGATCAGGGTGACCGATCCCATCAGCCGCCGTCCCGGGATGTCGGGTCGGGCCCCGCCGGGCGACCGGCGCGGGCGGCGACGATGGCGTCGATCACCTCGGCGGACCGGCGGGCGGCGCGGGGGTGGCGGGTGCGGACCGTCGTCGCCCCCGCGATGCGGGCCCGGGCCACCAGCGCCGCGGTCATGGCCCGATCCGCAGTGCCGGTGTCGACGACGGTGACGTCCCGGTCGCCGGTGCCGGCAACGTCCTCAGTGCCAGCAACGTCCTCGGCGCGAGTGAGGGATCCGCCGTCGTCGTCGTCTTCGATGATGAGGATCACCAGAGGACCGGCCGGCGGTGGCGGCGGCGATCGGGGGGCGAGGACCACGGTCGGCGACCCTACCGCCCGCCACCGGGGACGGCGCCGGGCACGGCCCGCACCTCGACCCCGTCGGGGGCGTCGGCGCCCCGGGCCCCCACGGCCGCGGTGGGCCGCACCTCGAGCCCACCGAGGCGCAGACCTCCCGCGGGCGGGTCGCGCCCGAGCCACCAGACGGTCGCGACCCGAGCCCGATGCCGGGCCGCCCACTCCTCATCGGCCGCGGTCATGCCCGGTCCGACCACGAGGAGGTCGACCCGGGTGACCCCCGCGCGCCGCAGGCCCTCGAGCGTGGCGTGCGCCCCGGTGCTCGGGGCGACCACCACCACCGTGGCGCCGCCCGAGCGCCACACCCCGACGCCCGGTGTCGGTTCGACCCACACCGGTGGACGGGCCAGTGCGAGCCCGGGCGCGACGAGCGTCCCCACGGCCACGACGGCGGCGAGGACGCGCCAGGGGCGGACGGCGGCTCCCCCGCGAGCGGCCGCGACGACCGTCACCACGGCCGCGCCCAGGAGGACGACGTGCGGCCACCGCAGCTCGCCGAGGGGCACCGACGCTCCGGTGCGGGCCACGCCCTCCAGCCACCCGAGGGCGATCGCGGTCGGGCGGTGCAGCCACCCGTCGAGCGGTGCCCCCAACAGCCCCGCCGCCAGGCCGGCGGGCAGGCCCCAGGTCATCACCATGGCCGCCGCCGGGGCGGCGAGCAGGTTGGCCGGCAGCGACGCCACCGGGACCCCGCCGAAGAACCCGACGAGCAGCGGGGCCACGCCCAGCTGGGCCGCCGCGCTCACCGCCACTGGCAGCACCACCACCGGAGGACCGGGGAGCACCGCGATCAGCCGGGGGCCGATGACCACGATGCCGGTCGTAGCCGCCACCGAGAGCTGGAAGCCCGTCGAGCGCACCAGGAGCGGGTCGACCAGCACCAGCCCGGTGACCGCCAGCGCCAGGAGGTGGACCCCCGTCGTCGGTCGGCCCCGAGCCGCAGCCACCGCGGCAAGCCCGGCCATGGCCACGGCGCGCAGCACCGACGGCTCGAAGCGGGTGGCGGTGGCGAAGAGCCCGAGGAGCACGATCACCGCCACCACCCGCACCCCCACACCGGCGCGGCGCAACGCCGGCGCGGCCACGGCTAGGACAAAGGCCACGTTCTGGCCGGACACGGCGAGCAGGTGGGAGAGGCCCGAGCCCCGGAAGTCGTCGGTCATCTCCGGCGTCTGGTCGCGGTCGTCGCCCAGCACCAGGCCGACGAAGAGCGAGCGCCGGTCGTCGCCCATGGTCTCGGCCCCGTCGGAGAGGAGCCGTCGGAGGTGGTTGGCCACCCGCCACGGTGGCGCCGCGTCGCTCCCGGGGGTGGCGGTCCGTGCGTCGAGCTGGGCGGTGACGTGGCGCACCCGCAGCCACTCGGCATCGGCGGGCAGCGGCGCCAGGCGCCCGGTCACCTCCAGGTGCTCGCCGGCCAACCGCGGACGGACCGCCTCGGCCGCAGGACCCTCGGCGGTCAGCTGCACCAGGCGTCCCTCGATGCGGGCCACGGCCTCGACCTGGCCCCAGCGGGCCTGCGGGTCCTCGACGAGGGTGACCTCTCCCTGCACCGGCCCGGGAGGGGGCGGGTCGAGGCCGGCCACGGCCCGGTCGGCCAGGGCCGAGGCGGCCAGGGCGGCGGCGACGCCGAGCAGCACCGGCCGGCGCACCACGAGCGCGATCGCCACGATGGCGGCGGGCACCAGCAACGACAACGGTCGGGCGACCAGGGCGCCGCCGACGGTGGCACCGGCCAGGGCCACCGCGCTCAGCGCGCCGAGCGACCGGACCGACTCGGGGGGCGGAGGCAGGTCAGGCGGCGGTCCGCCGGGTGGCGGCGGGACGATGTCCGGCGACCGCTCGGACAGCTCATGAGGCCGGGGGCTCAAGCGCTCGCGTGATCTCACGTGGTCACCAGGGGGCTGATGTCGGCGAGCTTGGCCTCGCCGATGCCGCGCACCTCGAGCAGCTCGTCGACCGACGAGAAGCCGCCGTTCTCGGTGCGGTAGCCGATGATGGCCGCCGCCGTCGCCGGTCCCACGCCGGGCAGCACGTCGAGCTCGGCCTCGGTGGCGGTGTTGATGTCGATCAGCCCGCCCTCGGGACTGGAACCGTCCGGGCCGGCGCCCTCCGGGCCGGACCCGTCGCCGGGTGCGGGCCCGGCGGGGGTGTCGGGCCCGGCAACCTCGGGAGGGTCCTCCTCGCCCACCCGGGGCACGTACACCCGGGCCCCGTCGGCCAACGGAGCGGCCAGGTTGAGGCGCGCCGCGTCGGCGTCGGGCGCCAGGCCCCCGGCCGAGCGCACCAGGTCGTCGACCCGAGCGGTGGGGTCGAGCCGGTAGACTCCCGGGCGGGCCACGGCGCCTGCGGCGTGGGCCACGATCTCGGTCGGGAGCGACGAGGTCGTCGCCGCCGACGGATCGGTCGCGTCCGGCGCCCCGCCCTCGGCGGGGGCCGCGGCCTCACCCTCGGACGGGGCCGTCGATGACGCGGTGGGGATGGTCTCCTCGAACGGGGTCGGCGACGGACGCAGCAGCCACGCGCCGACGGCGACGGCGACCAGTGCAGTGGCCGCCCAGGCCAGGACCCGGACGTCGAGGCCGAGACGGTGCCGGAGGTCGCCCAGACGGGCACCGAGACCACCGGCCGCAGACGGCTCGCTCCCATGGAGGGGGTCGCGAGATGGCCACCCCCGGTCGTCGTGGTCGGCGGGTCGCGGCTCAGAGCCCGGCGACGGAACAGGTGGGCCAGGGTCGGGCACGCAGCGCCTCCCAGCTCGGGCCGCCGGGCGCGCCGGCGACATCGGGTGCACGGGGGAAGCGCAGTCGGGAGGGGCCTTGGCCTCGGTCCGACGGGCTCAGTGTAGGACGGTTCGCCGGGTCTCGGTAGGGCGACGTCGCCGGGGCCGCCGGACACCGAGCGGCGGCAGGTCCGGCCGCCGGGACCGCCACTCGGCCTCGACCTCGAAGCCGATGCGCCGGTACGCGGCCCGGTGCGGCCACCCCTTCAGCCGCAGGCGGGCGTAGTCCGCGAGGTAGACGATGAGGAAGCCGGCGATGCCGCGCTCGCGGTACTGGCGGACGTGCTCGGCCTCGTGGGCGAGAAGGGCGTCGCGCCCGGCCGATCGCCGCCGTACCGAGACGACGGGCCCGACGGTGATGGCCGCCGCACCCGGCGGCACGGGCCCTCCGACCCAGAGCCAGTAGCCGTTCGCCCGCTCGATGCCCACCGCTGCCTCCGCGGTCGTCGCTCGGTCGCTTCGTCGTCGCCGCTCGGCTGCTCAGAACATCCGGCTGGTGAGCGCCTTGCGGTAGCGGGCGGTGCGAGGGTCGTCGGGGCCGAGCACCTCGAGCAGGTCGAGCAGCTCCTGACGGGCATCCGCGTCGGAGGGGGCCGTCTCGAGCAGGGCGTCGAGGCGGGCGTCGACGTCGTCGGACGGTGCCCCGGTGCGGGCCAGTGCGGCCACCCGCCGGGTCTCGTTGGTCTCGGGCACCCGAGCGAGCAGCTCGAGGGCTTCTTCACCGCGATCATCGGCGACCATGAGCTCGGCCAGCCTGACGGTGACCTCCTCGTTGGCGGGGTCGAGCTCGAGGGCGAGGCGGAGCGACGGGATGTCGCCGGTGGCGAGGAGAGCGGCGACCTCGCCTTCCTCGGCGGAGGGCAGCAGCCCCGCGACGAAGGCGGCGACGGCGTCGCGTCCCTGGGCGCCGACGAAGCTGTCCAGGACCTGTCCGTTGCGGAGCCCGTAGACGGCGGGGATGCCCTGGACCCGGAAGGCTTGGGAGATCTGCGGGTTCTCGTCGACGTTGACCTTGGCCAGCACGACCTGGCCGTCGTGCTCGGCGACGACGTCTTCGATGATGGGCCCGAGCGTGCGGCACGGTCCGCACCACGGGGCCCAGAGGTCGACCACGACCGGGACGGTCTTGGAGAGCTCGATGACCTCGTCTTCGAACGTGGCGTCGGTGACATCGACCATCGGGGCCTCCTGCATCGGTGGGTCGGCCGCCCAACCTACCGGCGCCCCGCTACTCTCCGGCTCAGTGGCCGACCACGGTGGACCCTCCGAGGGCGTGACAGCCTCCGCCGGGACCGCCGCGCTCGTCGCCGCCATCGACGAGGGTGACCAGGCCGGAGCCCGGGCTCAGCTCGCCGGCGATCCCGCCCTCGCCCACACCCGCGCCCGTGGCGCGTCGGTCCTCCGCCTGGCGGCCTACGCCGAGATGCGTGCCCTGGTGGCCGACCTGCTCGACTCCGGAGTCGCCCTCGACGTGTTCGACACCGCCGCCCTCGGGCGGGCCGACCAGCTCGCCGAGCTGCTCGACGAGGATCCCGGTCGCCGCGACGTGGTGTCCGACGACGGGTTCACGCCGCTGCACCTGGCCGCCTTCTTCGGCCAGGTGAAGGCGACCGAGATGCTGTTGAACCGAGGCGCCGACTGCGAGGCACGGTCGGCCAACGCCATGGCCCTGCAGCCGCTGAACTCGGCCGCCGCCGGGTGCCACGAGGTGGTTGTGCACCTGCTGCTCGACCACGGCGCCGACGCCGATGCGCCCATGGCCGGGGGCTACCGACCCCTGCACGCCGCCGCGCACAAGTGCGGTCCGTCGATGGTGCGGCTCCTGCTCGACCGGGGCGCAGATCCCAACGGCCGCGCCGACGACGGCCTGACCCCGGCCGAGGTCGCCGGCGACGAGGAGACCCGGGCCGTCTTCGCCGCGCTCTGAACGCGCGCCGCCCGCGCGACGTTCAGCCGCTGACGAGGGCGGCCAGGCGGGGTCGGGACCGGTCGATCTCGTCGCCCAGCAGGCGCTCGAGCACCGGCCCGAACCAGGCACCGCCGTAGTGGAGAACCATCACCAGGCGGGCACCGTCAGGGCCGGCGACGACCTCGCCGCGCAGGACCCACGGGGCGTGGTCACGACCGTCTCGCTCGCGACGCTCGAAGGCGACGTGGTGGGGGTCGTCGTGCACGGTGCGCACCATGCGCAGCCGCTTGGCTCGGGCGAGGGGTCCGAGGTGGCCCCGGAGGTCGATCGACCAGGCCGGTCCCTCGTCGTCGGGATGGGCCTCGACGGGCTGGGCGCGGGTCACGAGCCCGAGCCACTCGGGGTAGCGGGCCAGGTCGTCGACCCAGGCGTAGAGGGCTGCGGGCTCGGCCGTGGTGTCCATCTCGGCGGTCACGTCCACGGAGCCAGCATGCCCGACCGCCCTCGCTTCAGCCCGGTCCGGGCTCAGGCCGATGCTCACGCGGCGAGGGCGGCCAGCAGGCGAGCCCGGGCCGCACCCCAGTCCGGACGGGCCAGCAGCTCCGGGCGGCGCGGCCGGGCGAAGGATACGGCCTCGGTGGCCACCACCCGTCCGGGGCGGGCCGAGAGCACCACCACCCGATCGGCGAGGGTGAGCGCCTCGTCGACGTCGTGGGTCACCAGCACCGCGCTGCGGCGGTCGTCGTCGGCCTCCCACACCCCCTCGAGCCAGCCGTAGAGGTCGCGTCGGGTCAGGGCGTCGAGGGCCCCGA
This sequence comes from Iamia sp., assembly GCF_035575815.1. Taxonomy (NCBI): domain Bacteria; kingdom Bacillati; phylum Actinomycetota; class Acidimicrobiia; order Acidimicrobiales; family Iamiaceae; genus Iamia; species Iamia sp. The sequence goes on along the minus strand of NZ_DATLXO010000195.1, from coordinate 26,877 downwards.
AGGGCTCGTCGAGCAGCAGCGGCGCCCGACCCACGAGGAACGTGCGGGCGATGGCGACGCGCTGGCGCATGCCGCCCGAGAGCTGAGCCGGCCAGGCCCGCTCAAAGCCGCTCAGCCCGAAGCGCACCAGCAGCTCGGCGGCCTGTGCCCGAGCCGCCGCTGCCGGCACCCCGGCCAGCTCGGCGCCCAGGGCGGCGTTGGGCACCACCCGTCGCCAGGGCAACAAGGCGTCGCGCTGGGGCTGGTAGGCGGCCAGCCCCAGCCGCCCCCGGACATCGGTGCCGTCGATCGTCGCCGTCCCTGCGGTGGGCTCGACCAACCCGGCGAGGATCTTCAGCAAGGTGCTCTTGCCGCACCCCGACGGGCCCAGCACGGCGACGAACTCACCCGGGGCGACGGTGAGATCGACGCCGGCGAGCACGTCGACGGACCCGAAGGCGTGGCGGAGGCCGCGGACCTCGACCCGGCCGACGCCTGAGGGCGACGGCGAGAGCGCGGACGCGTCGGAGGTCGACTTCATCGCCGGCCCGGCATCGCCCCTGTAGGGGGCGCCGTCACGCCTCGCCGAGGAAGCGGTTCGTGAAGGCCGGCTCCACGTCGATCGGCTCGTCGATCAGCTCGGCGTCGACCAGGAAGTCGACGAACTCCGTCCAGCGCTCGGTCTCCATGCGGCCCCACGCCGCGGGGTCCTCGGCGTAGCGGGTCGAGAGGTACTCGCTGCTGCGCTCGACGAGCTCGCGATCGAGCTCGGGCACGGCGTCGAGCAGCGCCTCGGCCGAGGCGTCGGGGTCGGCCATGGCCTCGCGGTAGCCCCGGGCCGTCACCTCCATGAACGAGGCGAGGGCGTCGGCGCGCTTCGAGATCACCTGCTCGCTGCTGGCGATCATCGGCGTGTACCAGTCGGGGATGCAGTCCTCGTGGTCGATGAACGGGATGGTCTGGGTCGCAAGGCCCTCGATCTCGCCCAGGCGGATGCCGTCCCAGGCGTCGAAGATCCAGACCGCGTCGTACTGGTCGCGGGTGAGGCCCAGGCGGTAGTCCGCCTCACCCACCTCGGCGAAGGTGACCTCGGAGGGGTCGCCGCCGTCGCACTCCACCAGGCGCTCGACCAGAGCGGTCTCGAGCTGGCCGCCGAAGCCGCCGTAGCTCTGGCCGGCCAGGTCGCGGGGGCGGGCGATGCCGTCGTCGGTGAGCGAGAGCAGGCTGGAGGTGTTGTGCTCGATGACCGCCGCCAGGCCCACGACGGGCACGCCCTCGGCGCGCGCCGGCACCAGCTCCTCCTGCACGGTGAAGGCCACGTCGGCCTTCCCCGAGCCGAGGATCTGCAGCGAGCCGGCGTCACCGGGCTCGATGATCTCGACGTCGAGGCCGGCCTCGGCGTACCAGTCCTCGGCCTCGGCCAGGTAGACGCCGGAGTGGTTGGTGTTCGGGCTCCACTCGAGCACCACCGTCAGCTCCTCGCGGTCACCTCCGGATGCCTCTTCGGGACCTCCGCCGTCGTCACCGCAACCCACGGCGGCCAGCGCCAGCAGGGTCGCGGCGGCCGCGGCGAGGAGCCGTCGGGGGGGCCGAGGGCGGGCGGGGCGGACGGGCGGGATGGGACGGGTGGTCACGAGGACACCTCCGGGTGAGCGACGACGGGCAGAGCCGGCGTGGGGGGGACGAGAGGTCGGGCATCGGCGCGCGACCACGGGGCGGCGAGACGGCCGAGCAGGCCGACGACGCCGTAGAGCGATGCCGAGAGCAGGGCCACGACGGCCACGGCGAGGATGATGCGGTCGACGCGGAAGCTGGCCTGGGAGCGGTTGATGAAGAAGCCGAGGCCCCGGGTGCCACCGGTGCCCTCGGAGATGACCGCGCCGGCGACGGCGTAGGCCGACGAGATGCGCAGGCCGGCGAAGAACGACCCCACCGCGGCCGGGATCCGCACCACTCGCAGGACCGTCGCGGTGCCACCGCCGAGGGCCCCGACGAGGTCGACCAGCTCGTCATCGGCGCCGTCGAGGCCGGCGACGGTGCTGATGGCCACCGGGAAGAAGGTGATCAGGGCGACCACGACGACCTTGGGGGTCAGGCCGAAGCCGAACACGACGGCGAAGAGCGGAGCCAGCACGATCATGGGGACCGTCTGGCTGGCCACGAGCAGCGGGCCGACGCTGCGCCGGGCGAGGGGCACGGCGCCGATCAGCAGGGCGAGGGCGGCCCCGGCGAGCGCGCCGCAGACCAGGCCGAGAGCGGTCTCGACGAGGGTCGCGGTCAGGTGCTCGGGCAGCAGGTGGGCGGAGTCGACCGCCGTGCGCGCCACCCGCGTCGGGGGCGGCAGCACGTACCCGGGGACGTCACGGAGCCGGACCCACCCCTCCCAGGCACCGAGCACCGCGGCGAGGAGCACCGCGGGAGGCAGGATCCGCCCCGCGACGCCGGCGGTCGAGGGCGGCCTCACCGCGGGTCCTCCGGGCGGGGGCGGTCGGGCACCGGCGGCCGTTCGTCGGCGGCGGGGTCGAGGGCGTGGGGGCGGACCACGGCGAGGGTGCCGCGGGTGATCGCGACCCGCACCGGCACCCCGGCGACCTCGTTGCTGATGCCGCGGGTGGACCCGGCGGGCAGCGTGGCCCCGCCGAGCTCCCACCGCAGGCCGGTGGTGGTGATGCCGTGGACGGCACCGTCGCGTGGCACCAGCGACACCTGCTCGCCGATCCGACCGTCGACATCGGTCGTGTCGCCGGTGAAGAGCACCTGGGCCGGGCCCATCCAGGCCTCCACCCGCCGGCCCGGCGCCACGATCGCCCCCAGGGCGCTGAACGTGGCCATTGTGTGGTCGAGGCGCCCACCGTGGCCGCCGACCACCACGATCCGCGAGGCCCCGGTCCCCACGGCCACGGCGAGGGCGAGCTCGAGGTCGGTGGCGTCCTTGTCCGGGTGGTGGTGTTCGACGCGCGCCCCGGCGGCGCGGAGGGCGGCCAGGGTGGCGGGTCCGATGGAGTCGAGGTCGCCGACCACCACGTCGACGGACACGTCCAGGGCGGCGGCGCGCTCGGCACCGGAGTCGGCCGCGACCACGAGGTCGACTGCCGGCAGCACGAGGGCGGGATGCGCGCCACCGCCGCCGGCCAGCACGAGCACCGTCTCCGTCTCGGTGTCCGGGCGCGGCAGGTGCCGCCGGGGCTGGTCGACAGGTGGGACTTCAGGCATTCGCGTCCCTCCGCTGGCATTACCCAGAGCAGGTTCACGGGTCGGCGACGCGCCGTCCGCCACGGTCGGCGGGGGCCGTCCGCCCTCTCAGCCCAGCTGCCCTGAGCTCCCCGGCGGTCAGCAGCCACCCTACCCGGGCGCGTCGGCAGTTCCTCGTCGCCCCAAGACTCGACGCGATCTAGCGTGACGGCGTGGGAGTGACGGTGCCCGACCCGAGAGCGGCGCTGCGCACCCTGGCGCGGGCCGCCGACCCCGGCGACGGCGAACCCGTGGCCGTCGGGGACCTCGTCGACCTGGGCAGCTCGGATCCCGGGCTCTTCGGCCCCGACAGCGCAGCCTGGCGCCTCCACGGCGACGCCGCCATGGTGATCGGCGGCTTCCGGTCGCTGCTGCTCCAGGCCCTGCACCCGGCGGTCATGGCCGGCGTGGCCGACCACTCGTCGTATCGCGAGGATCCCTTCGGCCGCCTGGAGCGGACGTCACGGTTCCTCGTGACCTCTGTGTTCGGCACCACCGCCGATGCCGAGCGGGCCATCGCCACCGTCAAGCGGGTGCACCGCCGGGTCACCGGCACCACACCCGACGGCACCCCGTACGACGCCAGCGATCCCCACCTCGTCACCTTCGTGCACGTCACCGAGGTGGACTCGTTCCTCGCCGCCAACCGGGCCTACGGCCGCCGGCCCCTCGCTCCCGGCGACGCCGACCGGTACTGCGCGGAGATGGCCGAGGTGGCCGAGCGCCTCGGCGGCGGCGGCGTGCCCCGCACCGCCGCGGCCACGCGCCGGTGGCTTGCTCAGCAACGCTCCGAGCTGCGCCTCGACCGCAACGGCCGGGCCGCGCTGCGCTTCGTCCTCAACCCGCCGGTGCCTCTGCGCGCCCGCCCCGCCCACGCCGCGGTGGCCACCGCGGCGGTCGGGCTGCTGCCCCTCTGGGCCCAGCGGGCACTGCTGCTGCCCGCCGTGCCGCCCGTCGACGTCCTCGTGGTGCGCCCCGGGGTGAACGCCATGCTGGCCGCGTTCCACTGGGCGTTCCCGCGCCAGGCCGGGAGCCTGGCCGCCGCCCGTGCTGCCGCCATCGCCTCTGGCGGCGGTCGAGCCGACGCCCCCTGAGATCCGCCGGGCAGCCGATCCGACCTCACCGGTACTGAGGGTCAGATTCACGTTCAGGGGCGAATCCTGCCCCGGAAGCTCACCCCTCGTTCTTGCGTACCTGAGTCGCGCCCGGCGCGACTCAGGTACGCAATGTCGGGAGAGATGGCCGAGGCTTTTCACGTTCTGGGGCGAATCGGTCCCCCAGAACCGATCACCACCTCGCCGGGCGGACCACCCCCCCGGCCGGCCGGTACCGTGCCGGCATGCGCCGCACCCTGTTCGCCGATGAGCACGACCAGTTCCGCTCCAGCGTCCGCTCCTTCGTCGCCAAGGAGATCGTGCCGTCGTTCCTCGACTGGGAGCGCGCCGGCATCGTGCCCCGCGAGGTCTTCACCGCAGCCGGGGCCCACGGGTTCCTCGGCATGGCGGCGCCGACCGAGCACGGCGGCGGCGGCGTCGAGGACTTCCGCTTCAACCTGATCCTCGGCGAGGAGCTCGCCTACGCCGGCACCGGCGGCGCCGGCCTGGGTCTGACCCTGCACAACGACATCTGCCTGCCGTACTTCCTCTCCCTCGCCACCGACGAGCAGAAGGCCCGTTGGCTGCCCGGCATCTGCTCGGGCGAGCTCATCACCGCCGTCGCCATGACCGAGCCCGCGATCGGCTCGGACCTGGCCGCCATGGCCACCACCGCCCTCCGCGACGGCGACCACTACGTGGTGAACGGGGCCAAGACGTTCATCACCAACGGCATCAACGCGGACCTGGTCATCACCGCAGTGAAGACCGATCCGTCCCAACGCCACCGGGGCATGAGCCTGATGGTGCTCGAGCGGGGGATGGAGGGCTTCGACCGGGGCCGCAACCTCGACAAGGTCGGCCTCCACAGCCAGGACACCGCCGAGCTGTTCCTCTCCGACGTCCACGTGCCGGTGGCCAACCTGCTGGGCGAGGAGGGCCGGGGCTTCGTGCACCTGGTGCACAACCTGCCCCAGGAGCGCCTCTCGATCGCCGCCGCCGGCGTCGCCGCCGCCGAAGCCGCCCTCGGCTGGACCCTCGACTACGTCAAGGAGCGCATCGCGTTCGGTCAGCCCGTCGGCTCGTTCCAGAACAGTCGCTTCGAGCTGGCGACGCTGCGCACCGAGATCGACATCGCCCGGGTGTTCGTCGATCGCTGCGTTCAGGCCCTCGACGCCGGCGAGCTCACGGCCGAAGAAGCGGCGGAGGCCAAGTGGTGGTGCACCGAGCTGCAGAAGCGCACCGTCGACCGCTGCCTGCAGCTCCACGGTGGCTACGGCTACATGCTCGAGTACCCCATCGCCCGGGCCTACCTCGATGCCCGCATCACCACCATCTACGGCGGCACGACGGAGATCATGAAGGAGATCGTGGGTCGATCCCTCGGCGTCTGATGACCGGGCCCCGAGGCCCACACGACCCGAGGGGTGCGCCAGCCGGGCGCCTCGTGCAGAGCGCGTTGAAGCCCCGCCCGCGGGCGGGGCTTCAACGGGCGAGCGAAGAGAGCGCTACTTCTTGCCCTTGAAGGTGTTCTTGATCTTGTCGACGGCGCCGGACAGCTTCTCCTTGGCGTCGCCGCTGGTCCGGTCGACCTTGCCCTCGCCCTTCAGCGAGTCGTCGCCGGTGAGGCTGCCCGCAGCTTCCTTCGCTCGGCCCTTGGCCTGATCGCTGTTGCCACTCATGGCGGTGCTCCTTGGTTGTGTGCCTTGGGTTCCTACCCGAAGCAGCCGACGGCTAACAAACCGGCGCCCCGGCCCCCGGGTGGCCTCCCAAGCGCTAGAGCTGGCCTTCGCCCTCTACGTTGGCGCCGGTCTCGGCTGCCTCCTGGTAGGCATCGGCGACGGTCTCGGGCACCTCGGTGCCGGCCCGCTCGGCGGCCGCCTCCTCCTCCGCGGTCGGCGGCCGATCGGCCTGGTGGGCGGCCTCGGCGTCGCCCTCGTCCGCGCTCGCGGTGGCGTCGTCGGTGCGGTCGGGGTCGTTGCCTGCGTTCGTCATGTCGGCTCCCTGCGGTTGAGATCGGGGGGTTCGGAGCGGCCGCGCCGTTGCCGCCGGCCCGATGATCGATGCCTACCCCATCGCGCCCGATCCACGCAGGTCCATGTGGCCTCGTCGCCCTCGTCGCCCGTTCTCGTGTCGTTGCGTGGCGCTCGGCGCGACGGTCCCGCGCGAGGACGGCCCGGGTTGCCAGAGGTGACCGTAGCCACCTGATGAGTACTGGTGTAGTGTTGTCGCAGTCGCCGTGCATCATTGCCCGGCGCCCGTTCAGAGATGAGGGCTCATGCAGACCGCCTACCCACCGGGCATGTCCGTTCCACCGGCGGAGCGACCGTCCGTCCCGGACACGCCGCTCCGTGGGCTGCTCGTGCTGGCGAGCCTCGGAGCGGCCGCCATCCACTTCGCCTATGCGCCCACCCACCTCGCGGCGAACACGGTGCACGGCGCGTTCTTCGTGCTGGTGGCCTGGTTCCAGCTCGGCTGGGCCCTCGCCGTTGGACTGCGTCCCTCCAGGGCGCTGTTCGGGCTCGGTGCCGTCGTCAACGTCGGCGTCATCGGCGTGTGGCTCGTGTCGCGCTCCATCGGCATCAGCGGCGAGACCGAGGCGCTGGGCTTCCCCGACTCGGCGGCCACAGCCCTGGCGGGTGTGGTGATCATCGGTTCCTTCGCGCGCGCCGCGGTGGGCCTGCCCCGGCGGCGCTTCCCGGAGGCCGGGACGGGCGCCTTCCTCGGGGCCTCCGCCGTCGCGGTGGCGGCCCTGGTCTCAGCCTCGATGGTGCCGTCGCTCAGCGGCGGGCACGGGCCGAGCGGTGAAGGCGAGGGCGGCCACCACGGTTCGGCGACCGAGGTCGACGCGACCGGTGTGGTCGACGAGGGGAACACCGACGCGGTGGCAACCGGCGACGACGGACAGGGCGCCGCCGCCGCTGGCCACGGAGACGCGGGCAGCGAGGGCCACGAGGATGTGGTCGCCGTTCCCTTCGACCCGGAGCTGCCGATCGATCTCGGAGGCACCGAGGGTGTGACACCGCAGGAGCAGGCCGAAGCCGAGAACATCATCGCCGTCACCCTCCTCCGGTTGCCGCAGTGGGCCGACGCGGCCACCGCCGAGGACGCCGGGTTCCGCTCGATCGGCGATGGGGCGACCGGCGTCGAGCACTTCATCAACCAGGAGTTCATGGACGACGACGCCATTCTCGATCCTGATCGGCCCGAGTCACTCGTGTACGACACCGAGGGCGGCGGACGCCGTCTGGTCGCGGCCATGTACATGACCGAGCCCGGGACCCCGCTCGAGGATGTCCCGGACCTCGGCGGCGACCTCATGCAGTGGCACGTGCACGACGACCTCTGCTACAACGCGGAGGGCAAGGTCGCAGGCATCACCAACGCGGAGGGCGAGTGCCCGGCCGGCCTCGTCAAGCCCGAAGAGACGCCGATGATCCACGTGTGGATCCAGGTGCACCCGTGCGGCCCCTTCGCTGCGCTCGAGGGAATCGGAGCCGGCAGGATCGCTGAGGGTGAGGAGCGCCTGTGCGACGAGGCGCACGGGGGCTGACCCCCGCTCGGCGGCGAGCGGGGCCCGGTCGGACCGGCGCCGTCGGTCTCGCGACGCACCGCCTGCGGCACTCGCGACCGCATGGCGATCCGTCGACGACCGGATCAGATGCTCAGCCACTCAACCGAGCATCGTCAGCGGAGGCCGAACCCTCGGCGTGGTCGGTGTGGGCCCGCACTGCGGCGAGCAGCTCGACGACGTGCTCGTCATGGAGCCGGTAGCGGATGTGGCGGCCGTCGCGACGCCCGATGACCAGGCGGGAGAGGCGCAGGACCCTGAGCTGCTGGGACACCAGGCTCGGCGAGAGGCCGCTGACGGCCGCCAGCTCCTCCACGGTTCGATCGGTCCCGTGCAGGCCGTAGAGCAGCCGGACCCGGCTCGAGGCGGCAAAGGCGCCCATGAGGCTGGCCATCCGGTCCGCCTCGGCGACGTCCATCGGCCGCCCGGCAGGAGGATGCTCGGTCCCTCGGGGCATGGCGTGAGCCTGACCCAACCACGGCGCTGACGCAACTACACCTGCACATACATGCACACGTACGGGTATGGTACCGGGGTGGACGGGCACCTCTTCGACTTCGACGACGTGGTGGTCGACAAGGCGGGGCGACGAGCGCTCGACGGCCTCACCGGCTACATCCCCGATCACCTGGTCACCGTGATCGCCGGACCGTCGGGCTCGGGCAAGACAACCTTGCTCCGGTTGTGCAACCACCTCGACACCGCGACCACCGGCACGGTCCGGTTCACGGGCCGCGCCATCGATCAGGTCGATCCGCTGCGCCTGCGCCGTGAGGTCGGCATGGTGTTCCAGCGCCCGACCCCGCTGCCGGGCACCGTCGCCGACAACCTCCGCGTGGCCCGACCGACCGCCACCGACGACGAGATCGACCTCGGGTTGGTGCGGGTCGGCCTGGACGGGTTCGCCACCCGGTCCGCCGACGAGCTCTCCGGTGGCGAGGCGCAGCGGATGGGCCTGGCCCGCACGCTGCTCACCAACCCCCGGTTCGTGCTCTTCGACGAGCCGACCAGCGCCCTCGACCCGTCCGCCACCAACGACATCGAAGCGCTCGTGGCCCAGCTCGCCATCGACGGCATCCCCAGCGCGTGGGTGACCCATGACATGGGCCAGCTCCGTCGCCTGGCCCACCACGCGGTCTTCGTGATCGACGGCGTCATCGCCCAGCAGGGCCACCTCGATGATGTGCTCAGCGCCCCCTCCCCCGCCATCGAGCGCTTCATCTCGGGCGACGCGCAGTGAACCGTGTCGACGTCGGCGCCACCGGGGTGGCTGCCTCGCTGGTCCTGGTGGCCGTCGCGATCATCTTGTCGATGCGAGAGCACCTGGGCCTCGAACGATCGATCCTCTGGGCCTGCGCCCGATCACTGGCCCAGATGCTGGTCATCGGTGCCGGCCTCGGCCTGGTCCTCGCCGACGGGGCACCCCTGCTCTACTCGTGGTTGTGGGTCGTCGCCATGGTGGTCATCGGCGCCATCACGGTCGCATCCCGGGCCCGAGCGGTCCCGGGCACCTTCACGATCGCTCTCGTCTCACTCGGCGCCGCCGAGGCGGTCAGCCTGCTCGTCGTGTTCGGCCTGGGCATCTTCCCGCTCGAACCCCGCACCCTCGTCCCGACCGCAGGGATGATCATGGGCAACGCCATCGGCGCCACCGTTCTCGCGGCGCGCCGGACCCTCACCGAGATCCGTGAGCACCGCGACCAGATCGACGTCCGGCTCTCGCTCGGACAACGGGGCTCCACCGCCGTGTGACCGCACCTCAGTGACGCCCTGCGCACCTCGGTCACCCCGCAGATCGAGCAGACCAAGATCGTCGGCCTCATCGCCCTCCCGGGCACGATGACCGGCCTGCTCCTTGCCGGTGTCGATCCCGTCCAAGCCGTCCTCGCCCAGACCGTCGTGATGTTCCTCATCCTCGGTTCGGTCACCATCACCGCCGTGGTCGTCGGTCGAGGGGTCTCTCGCCGACTCGTCACCGCGGATCACCGCCTGGAGCTCCCCGGAGCTCCCCGCCGACAGAGCACCCGGTGGCTCTGGCGCCCCGGGCCTTGAGGACGACGACCGGACCTTCCCGCCCCCGACGACTACCGACGCAGGAGGTCCTTGGCGATGTGGGTGATCTGGATCTCGTCGGTGCCGGCCCGGAGCCCGCAGGGCGACCAGACCAGCACAGCTCGAATCCGCGGCGCAGCCGCCGATCGACGCCGGCACCCGCTCCGACCCCAACGACTACCGACGCAGGAGATCCTTGGCGATGTGAGTGATCTGGATCTCATCGGTGCCGGCGTAGATCTGGAGGACCTTGGCGTCGCGGGCGAGCTGCTCGACGCGGAACTCGCTCATGTAGCCGTTGCCGCCGAAGAGCTGCACCGCTTCGAGGGCGACCTCGGTGGCGGCCCGAGCCGAGTAGAGCTTCATGGCCGAGGCCTCGGCGAGGGTCATGCTGCGCCCCGCGGCCGACATCTCGATGGTGCGGAACACCAGGTTCTCGACGTTCAGCCGAGCGACCTCCATGCGGGCCAACTTGTCCTGGATGAGCTGGAACTGGCCGATGGGTTGGCCGAACTGGACCCGGTCCTTGGCGTAGGCGACGGAGAGGTCGAGGCACTCCTCGATCATCCCGAGGGCCATGGCGGCCACGCCGGAGCGCTCCTGCATGAACGTGGCCTTGGCGCCCTCGCGGCCGCCCTTGGCCACGTCCTCGGTCTCGCCGATGAGGCGGTCGGGGCCGACGCGCACGTCATCGAGGAACAGCTCACCGGTCGGCGAGGAGTGCATCCCCATCTTCCGCAGCGGCTTCGACTGCTCGAGGCCTGGCGTCCCCTTGTCGAGGACGAAGGAGAGGATCTTGCGCTCGGTGGGGTCGTTGCCCTCGTCCAGCTTGCAGATGTACACGATCGTGTCTGCGTAGGGGCCGTTGGTGATGAAGGTCTTGGACCCGTTCAGCACATACTCGTCACCATCGCGGCGGGCCGTGGCCTTCATCGAGCCGAAGGCGTCGGAGCCCGAACCGGGCTCGGTGATGGCCCAGGCGCCGATCTTCTCGAGGGTGAGCAGCTCAGGGATCCAGCGCTCCTTCTGGGCGATGGTGCCCTTGCTGGAGATGGCGGCCGAGGTGAGGCCCATCGACACGCCCATGGCGGTGACCATGCCGGGGCAGACCCGGCACAGCTCGATGATGGGGATGAGCGTGAGCGACGAGGCCCCGCCGTCACCGTCGCGCGACGGCTTCTCGGGCGGGGTCTCCCCCGCCTCCACCGCGGCGGCGACGGCCTTCTCGAAGTCCATCTGCTTCGCGAAGCGCTCCCGGGCGGCTGCGTCCATGCCGAAGTCGCGGAACAGCTTGCGGAGCACGTCGTAGGGCGGCGTGTCGCCGTGCTCGAACTCGTCGATCCGCGGTCGGATCTCCTTGTCGATGAACTGGCGCACCGCGCCCCGGACCATCTCGTGCTCGTCGCTCCACTCGTACACCGAGACTCGCCTTCGTTCGCCGGTTGACGGGCCCACGGTAGGGCGGACTTGACCGACCGGTCTAGTCGCCGGCTCTGACGTCAGCGGGCGGGGTCGACGATGGCCCGGTCGATCGGGCGGTCGCGGACGCTGGAGGAGAACACCATCGACGTGGTGGTGGCGCCGAAGGCGCCGATGGCGCCGACCAGCTCCTCGAGGCGTCGCATCGAGGTGGTGCGCACCCGCACCACCATGCAGTCCTCGCCCGTCGTGTGGTCGCAGTGCAGCACCCGGTCGCCCGAGGCCTACGCCGCCGGCCACATCCCGGGCGCCGTGAGCCTCCCGCACGCCACCATCGACGCCGCCGCTCTGGCCTCCCTCCCGGCCCGTGCCCTGCTCGTCACCTACTGCTGGGGCCCGGCGTGCAACGCCGCCGCCAAGGGCGCGGCCCGCATCGCCGAGCTCGGCCGCCCGGTGAAGGAGATGATCGGTGGGATCGACGCCTGGCGGGCCGAGGGCTTCCCCGTCGAGCACGGCCAACCGGTCCCCTCCGACGCCGCCTGAGCCCCCTCGAACTGGTCCCGCGCTCGGTGCCCCCCCCGCCACCAGATCGGTGACCAGTTCGCCGCGGGTCGGGGTCGCCCACCGGGGGCGTGACGGGGGTCGAGGGGAACGACCTGCCACGATGGCGCTTCGTGCTGCGCCTCTCCCGTCGCCCGACGGTCGTCGCCGTCCTGGCCTTCGTCTTGCTCCTGGCCGCGTGCAGCAGCGCGGAGCCCGACGCCCGGGTGGTACGCAAAGCGGTTCCCACCTCGTCCCCGGACCGCGGGCCGGGCGGCGGGTCCGCGACGAGTGGGTCGGAGGACCCCATCGGCCCCGCCGACCCGGCGGTCCACGCCACGCTCAGCGCATGGGAGCCGTGCCGGGCCGACTTCGAGTGCGCCACCCTGACGGTGCCGCGCGACTGGGCCGAGGTCGCCGGCGAGACGCTCGAGCTGGCGGTGATCCGCCAGGTGGCGACGGGCGAGCGCGTGGGCTCGCTGGTGTTCAACCCGGGCGGCCCGGGCGGCTCGGGGATCGACTTCCTCCGGAGCTTCAGTTCCGCCGGTCTGCCCGACGGCCTCGACGAGCGCTTCGACCTGGTGGCGTGGGACCCGCGGGGCACGGGCCGCTCCGAGCGCGTCGACTGCACCACCGACGAGGAGCTGCTGGAGCCCGACCTCGACCCGACGCCCGACGACCAGGCCGACATCGACGCCATCCGGGCCGAGGCGGAGGCCGGCGCCGAGGTCTGCGACCGCGAGGTCGGTGACCTGCTGGGCCTCGTCGGCACCCGGGCCACGGTGCGCGACCTCGATGCCCTGCGCGGCGCCCTCGGTGACGAGGGCCTCTCCTACGTGGGCTACAGCTACGGAACCACCATCGGCATGGAGTACCTGCGCCTCTACCCCGGTCGGGTGCGGGCGATGGTGCTCGACGGCGTCTCGGTGCCCGGCGTTGATCCCATCGAGGACACCCTCACCCAGGCCCGTGGCTTCGAGCGCACCCTCGGCGTGTACCTCGACGGCTGCGCCGAGCGACCCGACTGCCCGCTCGGCGCCGCTCCCAAGCAGACGCTGCTCGACCTCGTCGACCGGCTCGAGGCCGAGCGGATCCCCGCCTCCTACGCGCTGGACACGCCGGACCCGGTCGACCGCGAGGGCACCGTCGGGCCCGGGGAGCTCTACATCGCCGTGGTCTCCACGCTGTACTCGACCGCGGACTGGCCCCAGCTCGACCGGGGCCTGTCCGAGGCCCTGGCCGACCCGCCGATGGGCCGGACGCTCCTCGCCCTGCGCGACTCCTACCTCGGGCGCGAGCCCGACGGCACCTGGAACGACGACATCGATGCCCGCAGCGCGATCCGCTGCGCCGACCAGGAGGCCCGCTCCGAGCAGCCCGAGGGCGACCTCTCCTACGCCGAGGAGTGGGCCGTCGAGCTCCCGTTCTGGGGCGCGTGGTTCGGGACCGGCAACCCCGGATGCTGGGGGACGCCCGAGGCCGTCGACCCGCTCCGCCCGCTGGAGCCCGGCGCCATCGCCGGCGCCCCGCCGGTGGTGCTGATCGGATCGACCAGGGACCCGGCCACCCCCTATGAGCAGTCCGAGGACGCCCAGCGCATCATCGAGGGTTCGGTGCTCGTGACCTACGTGGGCGAGGAGCACACCGCCTACCGGTCGCTCTCGGACTGCATCGACGAGCCGGTGACCGCCTACCTGGTCGACGGCACCGTCCCCCCCGCCGGGCTTCGCTGCGAGGCCTGACGCCCGAGCCGGACAGCCGCTCGCGGCTCAGGGGCCCGCGGGTCGCGCGCCGTGCTCCCCGGCGCGCGCCGGCACGGCTCAGCCGAGCAACGACCGGAGCTGGTCGATGCCCACGACGTTGGCGCCTCGCGCCCGGGCGCCGGCGCGCACCCGACCGTCGTCGGAGGCCACCACCACGGGGCGATCCTCAGGCAGGCCGTCGACGAGGTCGAGGATCACGTCGTCGGCCTCGATGCCCTCGGCGGTGAACTGCACTCGCAGGCGGCGGGAGCCGGCCGGGCCCCGGCCGACGCCTTCCTCGACGCCGTCGAAGACCACCGTGGTGTCGATGCCGCAGCGAGCCTCGAGCCCGTCGAGGGCGGCCACCAGACGCTGGCGTTGGTCGCTGATCGGCTGACCCGGCCAGGTGGCCATGGTGATGTTGTAGCCGTCGACGAGCAGCGCGGCCCGGGGCAGGCGCACCAGGTGGGCCGCAGCCTCGGCCGAGTCGTCGTGCACGCCGCCCGGCAGAGGGGCGACCCGGCGAGTCCCTCCCTCCCGCGCCCGGCGGCGGGGACGGGTTGGGGCCCCGGGCACCGGAGGCGGGACGGTCGTGGAAGACGACGAACTCGGCGCGCCGGCTCCGAGGGTGGGTTCCGCGACGAGGGCGGCCACCTCGGCCAGCGACGCGGCGAGGGCGGCGGCGGCCCGGCTCGATCGATCAACCGCCGCTGCGACCGCAGCCCGGTCGAGCGGCGAGCCGTCGACCACGGGCGCCACCGGGGCCCCCGCGCTCGGCTCGGGGGGATCGACCACGGCGGGCGTGGGCGAGGGCGGTGCATCGACAGCGTCCGGCGCCGGGGCCGAAGCGACCGGCGTCGACGTCGGATCGACCATGGCTGACGCCGGGGCCGCGGACCCCTCCTCGGTCGCGCCGGGCGCAGGACCGGGACGGTCCCGCACCTCGTCCCGCAGGGAACGCATGTCGCGGTGGAGACGCTGGTGAGCCGCCTCGAAGGTCTTCAGCGAGCGCACCGCGGTTGCCCTCTCGGCGGCCAGCGCCTCGATGCGCACCGCGTCCTGGTGCGCCCGGGCGGCGTCGGCCTCGGTCGCGGCGCGCAGGGCCTGCACCTCGGCCCGGAGGTCGGCGGCTTCGGTGAGGGCTGCGTCGCGCGCCGACTCGGCCGTGACCCGGGCCCGGCGGTCGCGGTCGAGCCGGCGGCGGGCGTCGGCCTCCTCGGTTGCGGTCGCGTGGTCGGCCACCAGCGCGTCGAGGGCCTCCTCCCACCCCTCGGGCCGCCCCAGCCACAGCTGCTCCGCCGGGTTCAGGTCCTCGGGTCCGACGAGGGTGGCGACGAGCGCTCGGAAGTCGTCGTCGTCACCGGCGCGGTCCGCGGCGACCAGGGCCCGAGGAACCCGCTTGGCCATGCGCACGTACGGCCGCAGCGGCGGGGGGACGGCAGCGGGGTCACCAACGCGGGCGACGTCCGCGGCCAGCTCCAGGATGGCACGCAGCAGGTCGGTGCGGGCCGTGGTCGTCCCCGCCGATCCCGGCATCGCGAAACGTCCCGTCCTAGGCGCCGGTGAGGGGCTGGACGTTCCCGGTCGGGCCGCACCAGGTGCACTCGACGGACTCCACGTCCTCGGCGAGCAGCTCGGCGCGCTCGACCGTGAGCTCACCGCCCACCGTGTAGTGGTGGAAGGAGCGGGTGCGCCGGGTCGCGGTGACGTCGAAGCGGGTGAGGTTGCCACACGAGGTGCACCGGTACCGCCGCCCCGTCGAGGAGGTCACGTCAGCCACGGCCGCATCGTACCGACGGCGACGGTCGGCCGAGGCCTCCGGGTTCCGGACCGTTGACACCAAACACCTGTTCGTCTACCGTCGCGCACCGTGGCCGCACGGACGAGCGATGCGACGAGACCAGGTCAGGCCAGCTTCGACGACCTGGGCACCCCGCTGCACCAGGTCACGTTCTGCGTGATCGACATCGAGACCACCGGAGGCCGGGCCACCGACGGGGGCATCACGGAGATCGGCGCGGTCAAGCTGCGGGGCGGAGCGTGCGAGGGCACCTTCCAGACCCTCGTGAACCCCGGCCTGCCCATCCCACCGCGGATCACGGTGCTCACCGGCATCACCGACAGCATGGTCTTCCCCGCGCCCCGACTCGGTCCCGTGCTCGCCGCCCTGCTCGAGTTCGTCGGCGACGCGGTCATCGTGGGTCACAACGTCCGCTACGACCTGGGGTTCCTCAACGCGGCGCTGGAGAACCACGGCCGGGCCCGCTTCGCCAACCGGTCGGTCGACACCTGCGCGCTGGCCCGACGCCTGGTGCGCGACGAGGTGCCCAACTGCCGGCTCGGCACCCTGGCGGAGTGCTTCGGCCTCGCCCACCAGCCCTCGCACCGGGCCCTCGACGACGCCCTGGCCACCGGCGACCTGTTGCACCTGTTGCTCGAGCGGGCCGCCGGCCTGGGCGTCCTCGGCCTCGATGACCTGATCGCACTGCCGAAGATGGCCGCGCACCCGCAGGCCGCCAAGCTGGTCCTGACCCGCAACCTCCCCCGCGCCCCGGGGGTGTACCGCTTCCGAGATCGTCACGGGCGGGTGCTCTACGTGGGCAAGGCCACCGACCTCCGGTCGCGGGTGCGCTCGTACTTCTCGAGCGACGAGCGGCGCAAGGTCGGCCAGCTCCTCCGCGAGGTCGAGGCGGTCGACACCATCGTGTGCTCCAGCACGCTGGAGGCGTCGGTCCTCGAGCTGCGCCTCATCCGGGCCCTCGACCCTCGCTTCAACCGCCAGGGCCGGGCCCGCGGCAGCCGGACGTGGGTGAAGCTCACCGCCGAGGCGTTTCCCCGCCTCTCGGTCGTGCGCGTGGTGCGCCCCGACGGTGCCGACTACTTCGGCCCCTTCGCCTCCCATCGGGCTGCGGCCCACGTGGTGGAGGCGATCCAGACGGCGCTGCCGATCCGGCACTGCACGGGCGCGCCCGGCCGTCGTGGGGCCCCGTGCGCGGCCGCCCAGCTCGGACGGGCCCTCTGCCCCTGTGGGGGCGACCTCGACCCCGAGATCTACGCCGGGGTCGTCGACACCGTCCGGACCGGGTGGCGCAGCCGCCCCGACCTGCTGCTCTCGCCGCTGGCCGAGCGCATGGACGCGCTGGCCGCCGCCGAGCGCTACGAGGAGGCCGGCGACGTGCGCGACCGGGCCGCCGCCATCGCCACGACCCTCCGCCGGGGGCGCCGCATCGATGCCCTGCGGGCCAGTGGGCGCACCGAGCTGGCCCTCCCCGGCGGCGCGGGAGCGGTCCTCGACGCGGGGGTGCTGGTCGCGGCCTGGGGGTCAGACGGCCAGGTCCGCGCCCTCGACATGGTGACCGGCGTCCCTCCGCCGGCCGTCGAGCCCGGGCCCGCACCCTCCGATGCGCTCGCCGCCGAGCTGCTGTGCGTGGCGGCGTGGCTCGACCGCGCCGCGGGTCGGGTGCGGATCGAGTCGAGCACCGGCGGCTTGGCGTCGAGCTGGCCGCCGCTGCCGGACTTCACCGCCCGGCGCCGTCCCGTTGCGCCCATCGACCGGGACCGGGACCATGACCGACGAGGCGACCGCGGCGACGGGCGCTGGTCGAGCCCGACCCGGGCCGCCGCCCTGTCGGGCGTCGCTGGGCGCCGGTAACCTCTCGGTGTGGACGCACTGGGTACCTTCCTCCTCGTGGTCCTCGCCATGGGGCTCGTGTCCTTCCTCATCGTTCGCGCCGCCGTGCTCCTCGGAGCCCGGGCGCTGGCCAGGCGCAACCGGGTCAGTCCCACCCTGGCGTCCCCCGCACCTCTCACCTGGCTCGGTCAGCCGGGCGCCGCCGCCCGCCTCCACCGGCGCCTGCGCGCCGCGGTGGCGGTGGCCCGGGCCGCGTCCGCCTCGGCGCCCTCCGCCGAGCGCCTGGCCGACCTCTCCGCCGAGCTCGAGCAGGAGGCGGTGGCCATCGACTCGCACCTGGTGGTCATCTCGCACCTCACCGGCAAGGACCGGCGCCTGCGCCTCGCCCCCCTCGCCCTCCAGGTGCAGCGCGTGGAGCAGGTCGCGTCGCAGATCTCCCTCCACGCCGCCCAGTCGCAGGCCCCGCTGCGCGCGGACGGTCAACGCTCGACCCTCGACGACCTGGCCCACCAGCTCGAGGTGCTGGAGGAGGCCCGCACCGAGGTGACCGACATCGAGGCGGCGGCCGGAGTGCGGCGCGTGAGCCCCTACGCCGTCCCCGACCGCCTCGCCGATCCCCGCGCCCAACCCGGCGGCTGACCCTCATGCGAGCTTTGGACACGAGCTGACCGACCTGGCCGAGTCGTTGCGATCTGACACGCTCCGACAGCATCCGCCTCGCCCAAGCCACCACCGCAAGCGGGGCGTCGAAGACGAACATCGGGACCGGGCCGTCATCTCCGAGGCGTTCGACGAGGCGGGCGAGCTGGTCGACTGTTGCGGTGGTGGCGTCTTCATGCGGGGTGATGCGCTGGGCGTCAACGGGTGCGGTCCCAGGAGTCCGGGGCCCAGTCGAAAGTCGAGCTGGTGATCCACTGATAGGACCAGCCGGCGGTGATCGACTGACCGGCGGAGTGCTTGGACGCCGACTAGTAGAAGCCCCGTTCAGGGCTGGTCTCGGCGTCGCAGCGGTCCCAGGTCGACGCGTCGACGGCGAACACCGCCGGCCAGTCCCTGGCCGATTCGGCGACCAGGAGCCCCCGTAGCGATCGGTGTCGATGGGTGCCGGCCGCGATCGCCTGGCCGGGACCACAACCTCTCCGCCGTGGGCGGCGACGGTGGGGTGTGCAGTGTGCAGAGGGTCATGATCGTGTTCGATCGCGGTGCGCCTGTTGTGTTCAGCGTCTTCGATCTGGTCAGCCGGCGACGAGCCGCTCATCCTTGGCGAAGTTGATGTAGCCGCCGTAGTCGTCGCCGGCCTCTTCGGACGTCCAGCCGAACAGCTGGCCGTAGAACGCTCGGGTGCGATCCGGATCAGAGGTCAGGAGGTCGATCCAACAGGGGGCACCGAGGGGGGTGAGTCACGCTGCGGCACGGGAGGCTCCTTCAGGAAGGCGGATGCAGTCATGACCTTCGACCGCTCGGCGCCCGGGAACTCATCGGTGCCGGCGCGAAGACTGCGAGCCGGGCAGCCGCCACATCTGGTGCAGCGACGGGCCGTCGGGCAGGTCGATCCGCCCCGTCTCCTCGAAGCCGTGGCGTCGGTAGAGCGACATGTTCCTCGGGTTGGTGGACTCGAGGTAGGCCGGCTGGACGTCGTCATCGCACATGGTCAGCACCGGTCGCAGGACCCGGGAGCCGAGGCCTTGGCCCTGGCGCTCCGGGAAGGTGCTCACCACGTTCAGGTACCAGTGGGGCTCGTGCGGGTGCGCCTCCACCATGGCGAAGCCCAAGATCCCGAGGCGCTCGAGGACGTCGTCCGGGAAGGGGCTGCCCGCCGCATCGCCGCTGCCCTCGTCCTGAACCCGGTCGCCGGCCGTGCGGCCGTGCTGGTGGTCGGGCGTCCGCCAGCACGCGGCGCAGGCGTCGTCGACGAGGTGCACCACTCCCCCGTCCGGCAGCATGTCGCGCGCCATGCTCCCGAAGACCAGGCGGAGCTGCGGGAGCCGGGCGGCCGGATCGGGGAAGACCCACTTGAACACGGGGTCGTCGTGGAACCCGGCCGCCGCGATGCGCGCCAGGAGCTCGATGTCGTCACGGGTGGCAGCTCGGACGTCGGGCACTGACCGCGACCGTACCGGCCGCCGACGCAGCCCTTCGAGAAGCCCGGTGGGTGTCCTACGCCGGTGGGACAGGCTGCGGCGGAGCCGGTGGGCCGATGTAGCGGGAGCTGGGTCGGATGATGCGCCCGTCGTCCGCCTGTTCGAGGGCCTGGGCGCACCTCAGCGTCGACCCTGGACCCGACGCGCCGGTCGCCGCTCGCCTCTGGTCACGGCTCACCGCAGGACCGCCCCGCCGGTCCCGGCTCCGAGCCCTCGATGCCGGCGTGCCCGTGCCGGACCTGGCCTGCTTCTGTCTGGCGGGAGTCGGACGTGACGTCACGGCTTCTCGACCCGGACCCCGGGATCATCGGCCAAGAGCCGGCGCAGATCCGACGGGTCGGTGGTGAAGACCAGACCGCTTCCCGCGGCGGCGGCATGGGCGGCAACGATGGCATCGATCCCGCCCGGGATCCGCCGCCCGCCGGACCGCTCCACCGCGAAGCGCAGGATGCCGGCGTGCCGAGCCAACGCCGGATCGGTGTCGACCGTCCCGAGACGGTTGATCACCTGGTTGACCGGTGCGTCGGCCGGTCGGCCGGTGATCGCCTCGGCCAACACGACCGTCGGGATCACCGGCGTCCAACCCTGACTCACGAGGTCGTGCAGCACCCAGCGGAACTCCTGGTTCGTCGTCGCCCGGTCGATCACCCCTGCGTCGAGAACGACGACGGGATCTGTCACTGCGCCGAGCGGTCCTGAAGCTGCGCCGCTCGGCGGGTGGCGCGATCCCTGACGTGCTGGGGCGTGGGATCGGCCGCCTCCCGCTCCTCCAGGTACTCGAGGAAGGCGCGATGTCGAGCGTCGCGATCGAGCTTCTCGCTCAGAGCTGCGTCCAAATAGGACGACAGCCCTCGGGGGCCCGCAACCTGCCGAGCGTGCTCGATGGCCTCCGCCTCGAGCGTGACCGAAACCTTCTGCGTCGCCATGCCGGGCACGCTATCAGCCGAACATCGCCTCCATATCGCCTATCGACCTCTGTGGGGCTGACAAGGAGATGAGCGTGCCGGGGTGCGTCACGTCCCTCGAAGGGCCGCAGGTCAGGAGATCGCTCTCGTGATGTCCAGTGCTGCTCCGTACCCGCCCGGCGAGCGCTACGGCTACCCCCTCTACATCCATTGCGGGATGGATCAGCTCTACGAGGTGAACGGGCACACCTGGCGGCGCTTCGACGACGGGCCCGAGGTCGATACGGGAGCCGGCGAGGGCGGATCCGACGACTGGCCCATCGCCCAGCAGGCGATCTTCGGCTTCGTCACCCTCGTCGAGGACGACCTCATCAAGTACTCGATCGCCGGGGGCGAGGTGATCGCCACCTACGTCCCGACCAACGCCGAGCCCGAGGTGTGCATGTGACCGCCCGGCGCCCTCAGAGGTCGTCGGTGCGGGCCGCGACCGAGCTGGTGACCAGCCGGTCGAGGGCGTCGGACGCGGCGCCGGAGTCCAGCGCAGCGCGGGCGGCGGCGACGCCAGCGGAGTAGTCGGGCACCTCACCGGCGGCGACCAGCCCGGCCGCGGCGTTGAGCACCACGATGTCGCGGTGGGGTCCGGCGTCGCCGGCCAGCACGGCGCGGGCGAGGCGGGCGTTGGTGGCCGGGTCGCCGCCGCGCAGATCTTCGATGCGGGCCGGGCCCAGGTCGTAGGTCCGGGGGTCGACCGTGAGGGGACGGACCTGGCCGTCGACCACCTCGATCACGTTGGACGTGGTGGTGATGGTGATCTCGTCGAGGCCGTCGCCACCGTGCACGACGAAGGCCCGCTCGGCACCGTGGTCGAGGAGGACCTCGGCCATGCGCTCGGCCATGGTCGGGTCGCCGACGCCGACGACGTAGCGGCGCACCCGGGCCGGGTTGGCCAGCGGTCCGAGGATGTTGAACACCGTCGGCACGCCCAGCTCCCGGCGGGTCGGCCCGGCGTGGCGCATCGAGGCGTGGAACCGCGGGGCGAAGCAGAACCCGATGCCCGCCTCGGCCACGCACCGGGCCACGCCCTCGGGGCCCAGGTCGATGACCACGCCCAGGGCCTCGAGCAGGTCGGCCGAGCCGCAGGATGAGGACGCGGCCCGGTTGCCGTGCTTGCAGACCCGCCCACCGGCGCCGGCGACGACGAGGGCGGCGATGGTCGACACGTTGATCGAGTGGCTGCGGTCGCCGCCGGTGCCGACGATGTCGACGACCCCGTCGACCGACGGCAGGGGCACGACCTCCGACGCTGCGAGCATGGCGTCGAGCAGCCCGCCCATCTCGCTGGTGGTCTCGCCCTTCATGCGCAGGGCCACGATGAACGCCGCGATCTGGGCCGAGGTGGCAGCACCGGAGAGGATCTCGGCCATGGCCGCCCGCGCCTCGACCGGCGTCAGGTCCCGCCGCCCGGTGAGCGCCCCGAGCACCTGCGGCCACCCGCCCAGCTCCGCCAGCGGAGGGGTGGCGGTGGGGTCCGGGACCGGCTCCGACATGGCGTCCGAACCTAGAGCACCCGGCCGGTGTACCGGTTCTGTCGCGGTGAGACGCCACCGCTGGCCCGTGACCGCATGATGACCTCGGCCTCCCCGTCGTCACCGTCGACGGGAGCCTCGACCCCGGCGCTCTGCTCGTCCAGGCCCTCCGTCGCCCGCATGGACATCGTCGAGTGACCGAAGGTTCCCGAGGTTCTCGGCCCCCATGGCCGATCGGGGCCGGGCCGAGACCAGGGCGGGCTCAGGGCAGGGGCAGGCGGAGCTCGACCTCCCGGAGGTGGGGGGCCGGCTCATACGGCCGCTCGGTGCCGGTGGGCTCGAAGCCGAGGGCGTCGTGGAACGCCCGGGCGTGGGCGTTGCGCTCGACCAGCCACTGGCGCAGCTCGCCCGCACCGGTGCCCATGGCCCAGTCGCGCACCTGGGTCACCAGGGCGTCGGCCACGCCGATCTGGCGGAACCCCGGGGCGGACCACAGCGATGTCAGGGTGGCGGCGCCGTCGTCGGTGCGAAAGGCGCTCACCATGCCCGCGGTGTCGCCCTCGACCTCCGCGAACCAGGTGCCCTGGTCATCGGCGACGCTGTGGGCCTCGGCGACCCGGGTCCACGCCTCGCCGGGCCGGGCCTCGGCGGCCGCCAGGTTGGTGGTGAAGGCGCCGGGGCTGTCCGCGATGGCGTCGAGGCGGACCCGGCGCAGGTGCGCGCCGTCGTCGGGGCCGATGCGTCGGATGATGATCTCTGCCCCCTGCGACCCGACCGGCCCGGTCACGCTGTCGCCCTCAGGCCGTCCGGCGCCGCTGGCGGATGATCCGCCGGCGCTCTCGCTCGGTGCACCCGCCCCAGATGCCCACCTTCTCGCGCACGCCGAGGGCGTGCTCGAGACAGAGGTCCACAACCGGGCACTGGGCGCACACGGCCTTGGCGTCGAGGCACTCGTCCTCGTCGTCGGCCGGGTAGAAGATCGACGGGTCGAGTCCCTTGCAGGCGGCCTGGCGGCGCCACGGTGGGGTGCTCATCGGATCGCTCACTGTGCGTCTCTCTCGGCCCCGGGCGGGAGCCGCGCGGGGTCCGGTCGGGCGGGAAGGAGCGAGTATCGCCGTGGCCCAGGCCGCATGTCCAGATGACACCGCCGGTTCCTTCCGGCGACGTGGCGGGGAGGTCGCCACGCACTGACGTGTTCTGACGAGGACGAGGCGGTCCCTCGGGATCGGCCTCCCGGTCGGGGCCGTGGTTCAGGCGGGGGGCGAACCGGTGAGGTCCGCGACGAGCTCGGCTCGGGACTCGGGCAGCAGCTCGGTCTCATGCGGGTACTTCTCGTGGTTGACCACAGCACGCACCGGCCCGCCCTGGACCTGTGCGACCTGCTCGGGGGTCAGGGTGAAGTGCACGTAGTGCACCGCGGCGGTGACCTCGTCGCGCGTGAGCTGGCGCTGGTGGTCGGGATCGACCTGGCAGCGCACCACCGTGGTCGCGTCGCCCTCGCCCAGGTGCAGCTCGATCGCCGTCTCGATGCCCACCAGCAGCGGTAGCCACTCGAGCATGGCGTACTCGTCGGTCAGCTCGATGAAGAGCGTCGCCGCGAGCTGCCCGGGCTCGGGGATGAGCGGGTTGTAGGTGTCGAGCTCGGCCTGGATGCCCTCGTCGGAGGAGATCCGCTCGACCCGGGCCATCTCCTGGATCTGGAAGCGGATGGTGTCGCGGTTCTCGAACAGCAGGGTCACGAAGGGCCCCACGGTGATGCGCCGCCGCTTCTTCAGGGCGATCACGTGGCGGCGGAAGTCGTCGCGCTCGCGCTCATAGGCGCGGATCTCGGTGATGTCGTCGATGGTCAGCTTGGACATGGTGGTCCTTTGCTGCGAGGGCGCAGGAGGGGCAAGACCGTCGCCCCGCCCGGGCCCGCAGCGCGGGTCCGGGCGGAGGTGGATCGAACGGTCAGGGGCAGAGGACGGGGGGCCGTCCCCCGGTGAGCCTCAGGTGAGCGTCGCCAGCGACTCGAGGCCCTGCTCGAAGCGACCGGCGTGGCTCTTCTCGGCGCGGGCGAGGGTCTCGAGCCACTCGGCGACCTCCTCGAAGCCCTCCTCGCGAGCGGTCTTGGCGAAGCCCGGGTACATCTGGGTGTACTCGTAGGTCTCGCCGGCGATGGCCGACTTCAGGTTCTCGTCGGTGCCACCGACGGGCTCACCGGTGGCGGGGTCGCCGACCTCGGCGAGGAAGTCGAAGTGACCGAACGCGTGGCCCGTCTCGCCCTCGGCGACCGAGCGGAACAGCGCGGCGACGTCGGGGTGGCCCTCGATGTCGGCCTTCTGGGCGAAGTAGAGGTAGCGACGGTTCGCCTGGCTCTCGCCGGCGAAGGCTTCCTTGAGGTTCTCTTCGGTCTGGGTGCCCTTGAGCTCAGCCATGGTGCAGTACTCCTGTGTTGGTGTGGATCCGACCGCGGCGCGGTGCGGTGGGCCCGTGGGCCCGGGTCTCGCCGTCGTCGTCAGCCGTGGTCGGCCGCCGGCGAGCAGTGCTCGCAATAGCCCCGGAAGACGATCTCGGTGGTCGTGACGGTGAAGCCGCCCTCGCCGCCCGCGGGAACGGCGACCTCGCCGAAGTCGGCGTAGAGGTCGCGAACGGCGCCGCACCCGTCGCACACCATGTGGTGGTGCGGGGCGAGGGTGGGATCGAAGCGGGTGGAGCCGGTGCCGAGGTCGAGCGACACGAGCTCGCCCATGGCGGCCAGGTCGTTCAGGGTCTGGTACACGGTGCGCAGCGACACGGTGGGCATCTGGCTCACCACCTCGGCGTGGACCGCCTCGGCCGTGGGGTGCACTGCACTGTCGTGCAGCACGCCGAAGATGCACTGCCGCTGGGGCGTGACCTTGAGGCCTCGCTGGCGGAACAGGTCGGTGAGCTCGTCGGGGGACTTCACTGCGTCGAACCTACCGCCCTCCCTGCTCGATGACAACCGTTGTTGTCCAACACTCGCTGCAGGGTGGGCGGGCTCAGCGGTGGCCGGGGGGCAGGGCCGCGAGCTCGGCCACGGCCTCGGGGATCGGCGTCGGTCCCCCCACCACCTCGACGACGTGGCCGATGGCGCGGGAGTCGGTGAGCACGTGCGCCAGGACGGCGGCGACGTCGCCGCGTGGTACCTCGCCGCGAGGCACGTGGAGCCCCACGGTGACGTGCCCGGTGCCCGGGTCATCGGTGAGCCCGCCGGGGCGGACGATGGTGACGTCGAGGCCCGAGGCCAGGGCGGCGGCATCGGCGGCGGCCTTGGCCCGCAGGTACACGCTGAAGACCTCGTCATCGGACGGCGGGTCATCGGCGCCCATCGAGCTGACCACCACGTAGCGCCGGAGCCCGACCGCGGCGGCCGCGGCGACGGTGCGCTCCACCCCCCGCTGGTCAACGCTGACCTTGCGCTCGGCGCCGCTGCCGGGCCCGGCTCCGGCGGCGAAGACCACCGCGTCGGCGCCGTCGAGGGCGGCGGCCACGTCGGTGGCCTCGTCCTCGATGTCGCAGACCACGCCCGCGGCGCCGTCGGCCACCACGTCGTCGATGTGGTCGGGGTTGCGGACCAGAGCCCGCACCTCGTGGTCACGGGTGACGAGCAGGCGGGACAGGCGGCGGGCGATCTGGCCGTGTCCTCCGATGATGGCGACGATCATGGGTCCGAGGGTAGGAGCGGGATCGGCGGGTGCCACGTGCGGCTCTCGGCAGGCATCGGGCCGCGGCAGGGGTCGGCCGGGCGGGTGGGCTCCGGGTGGGAGGCCCACGACGGTCCGCCGTAGGATCCCCCGCCTATGCGCGCCCTCCCCCTCTGTGAACTCCGCCGGTGATCGGACCGGGCTGGTTCGACCGTGCCGACGCCCTGCGCCGCCTGGCCGACGACGGCGTCGACGTGCTGGTCGTGGGGGGCGGTGTGACCGGCGCCGGCTGTGCCCTCGACGCCGCCTCGCGGGGGCTCCGCACGGGGCTCATCGAGCGTGACGACTTCGCCTCGGGCACCTCGTCGAAGTCCTCCAAGCTGGTGCACGGCGGCCTCCGCTACCTACAGCAGGGCGAGGTCCGCCTCGTCTACGAGGCGCTCCACGAGCGCCAGCGCCTCCTGCGCAACGCGCCCCACCTCGTCTCGGTCCTCCCCTTCCTCATCCCGATGTTCACCGGCAAGGGCGGAATGCTGAACTCCAAGCTGTCGCGCGCCCTCGGCTCGGCCATGTGGGCCTATGACCTGACCGGCGGCCTGCGCATCGGCAAGCGCCACGAGCGGATCTCCGCCGAGGAGGCCGTCGCCCACATGCCGACGTTGCGCGCCGACCGCCTGGCCGCGTCGTACCTCTACTACGACGCCCAGGCCGACGACGCCCGCCTCACCCTCGCCCTGGCCCGGACCGCCGCGATCGACCACGGCGCCGCGGTCGCCAACGGCGCCCGCCTGGTGGGCCTGGACAAGGACGCCACCGGTCGGGTCACCGCCGCCCGGGTCAACGCCGACGGCCGGGAGCTCACGATCCGGTGCCGGGCGGTGGTCAACGCGGGCGGCGTGTGGGCCGACGACGTGCGGGCGCTCGACGAGGGCACCCACCCCGACTCGATCCGCCCCGCCAAGGGCGTGCACATCACCGTGCCCTGGGACCTGGTGCGCAACGACATCGCCGCCGTGGTGCCGGTGCCGGGCGACA
Organism: Iamia sp.; assembly: GCF_035575815.1. Taxonomy (NCBI): domain Bacteria; kingdom Bacillati; phylum Actinomycetota; class Acidimicrobiia; order Acidimicrobiales; family Iamiaceae; genus Iamia; species Iamia sp. The sequence continues at coordinate 364 of NZ_DATLXO010000195.1, read as the reverse complement.
AGCGCTCGGTGTTCGTCGTGCCGTGGGGCGACCTGACCTACATCGGCACCACCGACACCGACTACTCCGGTCCGATCGACGACGCCCACTGCACCGCCGCGGACGTGGCCTACCTGCTCAAGGCCATCAACGGGGCCATCACCGGCACCATCACCGAAGCCGACGTCGTCGGCACGTGGGCCGGGTTGCGGCCGCTGGTGAAGTCGGTCACCTCGGGCCGCACGGCCGACCTCTCGCGCCGCCACCAGGTGGCGCCGTCGCCCTCGGGCGTGGTGTCGGTCACCGGCGGCAAGCTCACGACCTACCGCGAGATGGCCGCCGATGCCATCGACGCGGTCGTCGCCACGCTGCCCGGCGACCAGCC
>NZ_DATLXO010000194.1:0-32894 GCF_035575815.1 Iamia sp. | reverse complement strand
GTTCTCGGCCCCGGCCGGCGGGGGTGCAGCCGGGCCGCCGGGCGGGGGCACCGGCGCGCCAGGTCCGGTGCCGCCGCGGAACACCGCAATGGGCTCACCGTTCGCCACCAGGCTCTGGAAGTAGGTCGAGATGTGCATCGGGATGCGGACGCAGCCGTGGGAGGCGGGGCCGTCGGGCACCGACGGAGCGCCGTGCACGGCGATGCCCCCGTTGAAGTACACCGGGTCGTAGAGCACGCCCAGGGGGGCGTGGCGCTCGCCGACGATGCGGCGCTGGTAGCGGTAGTCGCCGAGGGGGGTCACGGCATCACCGCAGTTGCCGTCCTCGCAGTAGGCCACGCCCGAGCCGCTCGACACGTGGGTGACCAGCTCGAGCACCCCGTCGCCCCAGACGAGCAGCACCTGGCGGTCGAGGTCGATCTCGGTGTGGGTGGGCCCCAGGTCGGGGCGGAGCATGGCGATCGGTGGCGCCCCGAGGATCTGCGCCTCGAGCTCGGGCGTCACCACGCCGTCCTTCCCGAGGCCGTGGAGGGCCTGGAAAGCCCACACCGCCATGGTGGTGCTCAGGCCGAACTGCCCGTCGGGCTCGCCGGGGTCGAAACCGAGGCCGTCCAGCGCCACCTGCAGGGCCTCGGTGCGCTCGCCCTCGGCGCCGCCTGAGAGGTTGCCCTCCTCGACCGGCGCCGTCGTGGTGGTCGGCGGCGGCGGCGCCGTCGTGGTGGTCGGCGGCGGCTCGGTCGTGGTGGTCGGCGGCGGCGGCTCGGTCGTGGTGGTCGGTGGCGCCGTCGTGGTGGTCGGAGGCGGCTCGGTCGTGGTCGTGGGAGGCGCCGTCGTGCGGGGCGCGGTGGTGCCGGGGGTCGCGGTCTCGGCGGGGGCAGGGCTCGACGGGGCGGTGGCCGCCGAGGTCTCGGGACCGCTGGTGCTCTCGGTGGGGGCCGCGGCGCCTCCGGTGGCCTCGGTGCGGTCAGTGCCCGACGAGCAGGCGGAGGCGACGACGAGAAGGGCGACGGCGAGCCAGGTCGATGCGGATGGCAGGCGTTGGCGTGGCATGGTGCAGGGAGTCTTGCCGACGCAGCCGCCGCGAGGCCATCGCATCACCGGGGACGCATCCCCGGTGTGCGATCCTCGACGGTGGCGTCCCCGGCCGCCAGCCTCGACATGCCGTGACCTTGCCCCCCTTCCCGCCGCCTCCGCCCCTGCACGGGATCGTCCGCCCGGACCCGCCGCCGCCCGGCGTCGACCCCACCGCCGATCGCATGCTGGCGGCGGCCCGGGCCGGCAGCAACCGCGCCTGGGCCGCCCTCCTCGAGCGCCTCGACCCGGAGGGCCGGCGCCTGGCCCACCTGGTGCTGGGCGGCCACGCCGTCGACGAGACCCTGTTGGCGGCCTACGTCCGGGCCTACCGGGCCCGTCGCAAGGGCTCCGATGACGGCACCGCCTTCCTGCTCCACCACGTCTGGATCGCGTGCGGCCACGAGATCCGCCGCCGCCAGCGCCGCCAGGACCCCGCGCCCGGCCGGCGCGCCGTCCGCGATGATCGACCCGACCGCCTCGGCGGCGACCCACTGGCCCTCGCCGTCACCGACCTGCGCCCCGAGGAGCGAGCGGTGTGGGCCCTCGTGGAGCGCGCCGGGTTGCCGCCCGAGACCGTCGCCGAGGCCCTGGGCGTGTCACCCACGGTCATCACCGGGGTGGCCGACCGGGTCAGGGATCGGCTCGATGCAGCCGTGCCCGACGCAGAGGCCGAGGCCTCTGTCTCCCTCGACGACTCCGGAGCGGGCGTCGAGGCGGACGACCTCCCAGGCTCCCATGACCACCAGGCCGTCGCCGCCGACGAGTCCGACGATGAGGCCCACGACCACCAGGCCGTCGCCGCCGACGAGTCCGACGATGAGGCCCATGATCACGAGGCCGTCGCCGCCGACGAGCCCGACGAGCCCGACGAGCCCGACGAGCCCGACGATGAGACCCACGACGAGCCGGGGGGCAACCAGGAGGAGGACGCCGCCGAACCGTTCACCGGTGCCCGGTCCGACGAGGCCACCAGCCTCCACGACGCCCTCCGTGCGGGCACCGACCGCGGGCCCGACGAGGTCTCAGGGGACCAGGACGGGGGTGGGCTCGACCCGGACCCCGTGCCGCCGACGTTCTGGCCCGAGCTGGGACGACGGCTCCGGGTCGAGCGCGAGGCGCTTCCCGCCGTGCCGCCACCGAACCTGCCCGAGCCCGGCGGCCCGTCGCCGTCGCTCACCCCGGCCAAGGCGCCCCCGGTCGCCATGCAACGCCGGGCGCCGGCGCGCGCCCGCAAGAAGCGGCCCGACCTGGTCGAAGGGCTCGTCGATGAGGCGGATCGCCAGCGCGCGCCCCGGAACTGGCCCCGACTGCTGGCCAAGGGCATCGCCGCGCTGGTGGTGCTGGGCGCGCTGGGTGCCCTCATCGCAGGCCTCTACCTGGCGGCGTCCAACGCCCGCACCCCCGTGCGGGGCGACAGCGTGGCCGACGTCGGGCGGCGCAGCATGGGCGTCCTCGCCGAGGGCACCACATGGTCAGCCACCATCGAACGCATGGCCGTCGACGGTGAGGGCGAGCGCAGCGATGCGACCTTCGAGGTCATGGTCGGGGCCGACGGGTCCTTCCGGGTCGCGGATGGCTCCATCTCTCGCCTGACCACCTACGACGCCCGGTCCGCGACGTTTCGCGACACCGTGACCGGCTCCCCGCCCCGCGACGAGCAGGGGGTCGCACCCGGGCCGCCCGACCCGTCCCCCCTCCGAGCCGACCTGCCCCTCGACGACCTGGGCATCGCGGCCCGGGCGGTGTCCGGCGAGGACGACGAGGAGCCCGAACGCACCGAGGTCAACGGCCGCGCCGTGCTGCGCCTGACGGGCACCCTCGCGGACGAGACCGCCATCAGCTACCTCGTGGACGCCGAGGACCTGGTGCCGGTGAGGATCACCTGGACCCGCGGCGGCGAGACGATCCGCGAGCTGCGCTTCCGCGACGTCGTCCTCGACGTCGCGGAACCCAGCTTCACCCAGTCCGTGCCCCCGGAGGCTCCCCCACCGGTCGACCGGGGCTTCGCACCGCTCGCGATCAGCGAGCTCCAGGGCCGCATCGACCTGGCGCCGCTCACCCCCGACTACCTGCCCGGGGGCAGCGACACCTTCGTGTTCACCGGGGCGGCGGTGAACGAGGCCAGCCGGATCGTGTCGCTGCGCTACGCCTACGGTCCGCAGCAGCTCGTGATCACCGTGCGGCCATCACCGGTCGAGGCGGGGGAGGTGTGGGACGACCCGTTCGACCGCGGCGAGGCCGACGTGGTGCCCGAGGAGATCACCCTGGGCTCGGGGCCCTTCCGCGACGTCTCCTCCCGGATGGTGGCCGGCGGCACCGCCCTGCCGTCGATCTGGGGCGCGGATGGCGAGGTGGCCTTCACCGTCGCCGGCGACCTCTCCCCCGACGACCTGCAGCGCGTCGCCCGCTCGCTGCGCTGAGCTGCGGCGCACCCCTCACCCCACTCGACGGGGGCGACATCACAACCGCGCTCCGTAGTCCTCATCGGCCACGATTCGGGTCGCACGATCTCGTGGGTCGTCAACTGCTTCCTGGTCTCCAAGGAGTTCGGCCTGGCGGTCAGCCCCGTCGCCCGACTCGCCCTCGCCTGCTTCGGCTCTCCCCCCGCCTACGGCGACCTGATGGCGTGGGCCGGACGGGTCCGGAGCGGTGACAGCCTCGAGGTGATCGCCGGAGACGTGACGACCAGGGCGGGCTTCGCCGCCCGGTACGGGTCGCTCGGTGGTGCCGCGTTCGTCGACGCCGCCCACCGCAACGCCACCGGCGCGGCACCCACCGCGACCTGGGCCAGCACGTGGACGGACCGCCTGGCGGCCGGCACCGCCACCCGAGCCGAGGTCATGGCGGCCATCGCTGCCCTCCCGGCCGCCGTCACCCGCCTGCGCCCCGAGGTCGAGGTGATGATGACCTACGCCGGGCTGCTCCGCCGGGCACCTGATGCCAGCGGCTACGCGTTCTGGCTCGACAAGGTCCGGGCCGGCACATCGATCCAGCGTCTGATCGCCCAGTTCTTCGCCTCGGCCGAGTACCGACGCCGCTTCGCGTGACGGTGAGGCGGCGGGCGTCGGCCCCACCCGACGCACCGTCGTGCCGCCGGCGTACCGTCTCCCGATCAGGTGGCCGGTCACCACGAGCCCGGCCCCGCCTCGGAGGAGACACCATGGCCCCGATCGACCCCGCCGTGCTCGTTCAGACGCGCCTCGACCTCCACGCCGTGGCCGAGCACGTCTTGATGGCCGACCTGCACCACCACACCGGACGCATCGGCCTGCGGGGCGCCCCGGGCGGCTTCGCCACACCGGTGTACGAGACCCGAGCCGGCGCCCGGCGGCTACGGGTCGAGCACACCGAGGTCGTAGCCGAGCTCGACGGCGCCCCGGTCGGGCGGGCCGCCCTCACGACCCTGGGTGAGATCCGCGAAGCCCTCGGCATCGAGGCGCCGACGCCGACCGACCTCTACCCGCTGGCGACCGACGCCGACGCCGGGCGCGCCCTGCGGGTCGACCGGGAGGCGGCGGACCTCGTCGCGACCGTGTTCGCGGCCACCGACACCGCCCTGGGCACGCTCCGGGCCGAGGCCGCCGCCGAGCGCGAGGGCGGCGATGCCGGGCTCCCCACCGCCCAGCTGTGGCCCGAGCACTTCGATCTGGCCGTCACCATCGACGAGGTCAACTACGGAGGCTCACCCGGCGACGCGGAGCACGAGGAGCCCTACCTCTACGTGGGACCCCATGCCCTGCCGCCGCCCGACGGCACGCTCTGGAACGAGCCCTTCGGCTCCAGCCGCCCCGCCCTCCCGCCGCCGACCGGGATCGAGGCCCTGGAGTTCTTCCGCGCCGGACGGGCGGCCCTCTCCCCTTGACCGGTCAGCCCCGGGCCGCGCCCACCAGCACGCAGCGGGTCGCGTCGTAGATCGTGGGCATGCACTCGTTGCAGTGGGTGCAGAGCCCCTCGCGGCGCAACCCCGTCCCGTCGCTTCTCGACAAGGTCAGGCTCGCAGGGCCCGCGCCGCCATGGTCAGGCCTCGGCGGCGGCGGTGGTGAGGACGTTCAGGCGCTCGACGGCGTCGAGGTACTCCTCGACCAGCCGCTGGATGACCGCCGCGGTCTTCTCGACGCGGTCCATCTGCCCCACGACCTGGCCGACCGGGTTGAACATCACCGACACGGCCTTGTCGGAATAGCGGTGGCTGCGGGCCACGCAGTCGCCCGAGACCATGTACTGGAGCGGCATGGGCAGGGGGTCGGGCGCGTCGGGCGTCGACCACGCCTCGGTCCACTCCGTCTTGATCATGCGGCACGGCTTGCCGGTGAAGGACCGGCTGCGCACGGTGTCGCGCGACGTGGCGTCGAGCAGCTGCTGCTGCTGCGCCGGGGGCAGGTCGGCCTCCTCGACGGTGAGCCACAGCGACCCGGCCCACACCCCCTGGGCCCCCATGGCCAGGGCGGCGGCGATCTGCTGGCCCGACCCGATGCCGCCGGCGGCGAGCAGCGGCGTGGGCGCGATGGCCTGGGCGATCTGGGGCCAGAGCACGATCGAGCCGACCTCGCCGGTGTGGCCGCCGCCCTCGCCGCCCTGGCCGATGACGATGTCGACCCCGGCCTCCTTGTGCTTGAGGGCCTGGTAGGGCGAGCCGCAGAGGGCCGCGACCTTCACCCCGGCGTCGTGGATGAACTCGATCACCTCGACCGGTGGGGTGCCCAGGGCGTTGGCGATGAGCTTCACCTTGGGGTGGTCGAGGGCGACCTTGATCTGGGGGGTGGCGGTCGCCTCGGTCCAGCCCAGCAGCTGCATCGAGTTCGACTCGTCGGCGGGCAGCTCGGGCACGCCCCGCTCGGCGAGCAGCTTCCGGGCGAAGTCGACGTGGCCCTGGGGCACCATGTCGCGGAGCGTCTGGGCCAGGTGCTCGGGGTCCATGTCGTCCATGCCCTCGTACTTGCCGGGGATGACGATGTCGACGCCGTAGGGCTTGTCGCCCACGTGCTCGTCGATCCAGGCCAGCTCGACCTCGAGCTGCTCGGGGGTGAAGCCGACGGCGCCGAGCACGCCGAAGCCCCCGGCGTTCGACACCGCGGCCACGACGTCGCGGCAGTGGGTGAAGGCGAAGATCGGGAACTCGATGCCGAGCTCGTCGCAGAGGGGGGTGCGCATGTCAGGGGCTCCTGGGGTCAGGGGTGGGAAGGGGACGGAGATGCGTGAGCCGGGCGACACGGACCCCGGCCATCGGGACTTTCGACGCGTGCACGCTCCCGGGAACGACGCCCGTCCAAGATCGGGGATTCCGGTGGCGCGGGGGCGGTCATCGAGTGGCGGCGCGGTCGGAGGCGCCGACGAGGACACCGCGGAGCGCCGCGATCGCGGTCTCGTCGGACACGGCGGACGGGTCGATGCGCCGCATCATCTCGAGACCGAGGAGGAGGCCGATGACCGCCGGACCGACCCGGACATCGGGGGTGTCGGGGGCGGGCCCGGTCCAGGTCGCAGCCACGGCGTCGACGCCGTCCCAGGCCGCCCGGTAGCGCCGGGCCAGGTAGCGGCGGGCCTCGTCGCTCTGGGCCGCGTACGACCACAGCTCGTGCTCGAGGGCGATCCAACGGTCGTCGCCCGACGGTGGCCGGGCCACGGCGTGCCACATGGCGGCCACCCACTCCTCCAGGGTCGTGGCCGCCGCCTGATCGGCGGTGATCGCCTGGGTGGCGTCGTCGACCCAGCTCTCGAGGAGGGCGAAGAGGAGGCCCTCCTTGCTGCCGAAGTGGTCGTACAGCGCGCCCGACGTGCGCCCCGCCTGGTGGGCGATGGCGTCGACCGAGGCCCCGGCCACGCCCCGCGCTGCGAACAGCGTCGCGCCGGCCGCGAGCAGGGCGTCGCGCGTCTGGGTTCGACGCTCCTCCTGGGTGGCCACGCTCTTACATTGGCTGCGCTATGTAAGTATGTCAAGGCCGGAGGTCATCGTCGGCGGGGAGAGGCGACCGGCCCCTGTGGGACACTGGTCACGGCGGCTGAGCCTGGTGCCCCGCCGGAGCTGGAGCGGATGACGGATCTCGGTGCTCGGCGGTGGCGGCAACAGGTCACGACCGTCGGCCCCGACGGCGGGGACCGGGCCGACCTCCTCGACCCGGTGGCCCTGCGGGCCGCGGCGGGCGACGTCGGCGCCCTCGACGACCTGCTGTGGGCGGTCGACGAGCTGAAGCTGGCCCGGCGCACCATTCGCCGCCTGGTGGTTGCCGACGCCGACGCCGAGGAGGTCGAACAAGACGTCCTCGTCGCGGTGGCCGAGACGATCGCCGGCTTCCGGGGCGAGGCCCGCTTCACCACCTGGCTCCACCAGGTGGCCCGGCACAAGGCCATCGCCGCGTTGCGGCGCCGCGACCAGGCCACGCCGCTGCGCGACGACGACATGGGTGACGCTGCCCGCATCTCCTCGACCATCGCCACGCGCACCGCGCTCGACGGTGCCATCGGCGGTCTGCCCGATCTCTATCGCGACGCGGTTCTGCTGCGAGATGTCGAGCGCTGCCCGTATGCCGAGGTTGCCGCCCGGCTCGGTCTGAACGTGAACACGGCCAAGTCCCGGGTGGCCCGGGGCCGGGCCCTTGCCGCCGCCGCCCTCAGGGACGCGCGGTGAGCCCGCAGGTCCCGGGGCGCATCGGGCGCTATCAGGTCGTCGGCCTCATCGGCACCGGCGCCTTCGCCACCGTCTTCCGGGCCCGAGACGACCGCCTCGACGCCGATGTGGCGGTGAAGGTGCTGGCCGAGAACCACAGCTTCGACCCTGATCTGCGGGAGCGCTTCATCATGGAGGGCCACCTCCTGCGGCGCGTCGACAGCCCTCACGTGGTCAAGGTGTTCGACCTGGGCGAGACCGACTCCGGCCAGCCCTTCTTGGTGCTCGACCTGGCCCTGGGCGGCGACCTCAGCGCCCGGCGACGCGCCCTCGACCCGGGCCGGGTCGAGATCACCGACGTGATGGCGGCCGCGACCCAGATCGCCGCCGCGCTCAGCGCCCTGCACGCCGAGCGCGTCGTCCACCGCGACGTCACCCCCGGCAACCTCCTGATCCGCTCCCCCGGCCACGCGCCACCGGCCGGCCGGCTCCTCGGCCCCGGCGAGCGACTGATGCTGGCCGACCTCGGGCTGTCCAAGGACCTCGCCCTGGCGTCGGGGCTGACGGTGGGGGCGGGCACGGCCGGCTTCGCCCCGCCCGAGCAGCGCGACGCGGCGTGGATCGACCCTCGCGCCGACATCTGGTCGGCCAGCGCCCTTGTCGTCTGGCTGGCCACCGGCCAGCGCCCCGAGGACGGCGACGACTGGCCGACGCAGCTCCGCCGGCAGGGGTGGCCCCAGGCCGCGGCCGGCGAGCTGGCCCGGGGTCTCTCCGACGACGTCGACGCTCGCCACCCCGATGCCCAGTCCTGGCGGGCTGCTCTGCACGACGCCCTCGCCCCGCCCTCGCCGGCGCCGGTCGGGCGTCCGGATCCCGGCCCACCAGCTCCTCCCCCGAGGCGCGCCCGCCGCGGGCTGGTCGGCGCCGCCGCCCTCGTGGTGCTGGTGGTGGTGCTCGGTGGTGGGTGGTGGGCGGGCCGGGCGACGCAGGACGACAGGCGCGAGCAGACGACCGAATCGGTCGAGGGCGGCGAGGTCCGCGTGAGCGCCGCCGACGGGGCCCTCCGAGTGGCGGCCGTCGGGCCGGAGTCGGTCGCCGTGGGGAGTCCGGCCCGCTTCGTCGCCGACGTCGAGGGTGCTTCCCAGTTCGTCTGGATCGCGCCCGACGGCCGCACCTACACCGATGCCCCGACCATCGAGCTGCGTCCTCAGTCTGCGGGCGAGGCCCGCGTGCTGCTGACCGGCGTCGCCGCCGACGGCAAGGTGGTCACCGTCGAGCAACGCCTCGTCGTCACCGAGCCATGACGCGTGTCGTCGCCGCCGCGGGCCGGGATCGCTTCTGGGGGCCGGATTCGGCCCAAGGCGTGAATCCGGCCCCCAGAACGGAGTCGCGGCGCCGCCCGACGGCGCGACCCGGGACCCGTCCCCGACCGCCGGTGCAACTAATCGACGAGGCGGCGCGACGTGCAGGGTGACCCAAGGAGGATCCCCATGAACCCCACCACCATCGGACGCCGCAGCCTGGCCCTCGTGCTGGCCGCGGCGACACCGTTCGCCCTGCTGGCCTGTTCGGACGACGGGGCCGAACAGGCCGAGATCGAGAGCTCGGCCGAAGCCACCACCGAGCAGTCCACCACGACCGCCGATAGCCCGACCGAGGCCGGCGATGGCTCCACCGACGACGATGGCTCCACCGACGACGACGGCGACGGGAGCACCACGACCGCTACGGAGGGCGACGACGAAGCCGAGGCCCCGGCGCCCGACGACGGCGAGGTCCTCGGCTCATCCACCGGCAACCACCCCGCGGATCCGAACGACGACACCCTCGTGCCCTTGCAGCTCGACGTGCGCGGCATCGAGCGCATGGACGGTGACATCGTCGAGGTGCGGTTCTCGATCACCAACACCGGCGACGACGCCACCTACGAGCTGTGGCGCACGATCTCCGACCCCACCGGGCGGGGGTCGTACGACGTGGGCGGAGCCGCACTCCTCGATCCGCCCAACGACAAGCGCTACCTCACGCTCTACGACTCGGCCGGCACCTGCCTGTGCACGGCTGACGCTGCCGATCTCGGCGTCGGCCCCGAGGAGACGCTCGACCTGTACGCTCAGCTCCCGGCCCCGCCTGAGGACGTCACCGAGATCACCTTCACCCTCCCCGGCTTCGAGCCCGTCGACGGGCTGACGATCCAATGAGGGCCCGACGATTGGCGGTCGCCGTCGCGGTGGCCACGCTCGTCACGGCCGGGGGCCCGCCCGCCCTCGCCCAGGAGGACGTCGAGGGTCGGGTGACCGACATCGAGCGCCGCACCACGACGCTGCTGCGGCGGGTCGAGTCGATCAGCGGCGAGATCCGGGTGTCCGAGACGCCCGAAGAGGTCGAGGTCGTGCTCGCCGCCGACGTGCTGTTCGAGTTCGACTCCGCCACCCTCACCCCGGCCGCCGAGGCCCGCCTCTCGGAGGCGGCGGCCACGCTGACCGAGGAGGGACAGGACCCGGTGCAGGTCGTGGGCCACACCGACGGAATGGGCGATGACGCCTACAACCTCGACCTGTCCCAGCGGCGGGCCCAGGCCGTGCGCGACGCCCTGGCCCGGCTGGCCCCGGACTTCACCTACCAGGTCGACGGCAAGGGTGAGGCGGAGCCCGTCGCGCCCAACACCAACGATGACGGCAGCGACAACCCCGAGGGCCGGGCCCGCAACCGCCGGGTGACCATCACCTTCGCCAAGGAGGCGTGAACCCCGACGGCACTCGGCGGGCCTCGCCCGGGACTCGAGCCGCGGGCCTCGCCCGGGACTCGTGACCCGAGTCCCGGGCGAGGCGCGCGACTCGGCGATGGGAGCCGCGACGTGCGCCCGGGCCCTCGCGCGGGGTCGCCGACGAACTCGGTTGCACTCTCAGCTGCCCTTGTGCTGCGCTGCCGAGATCAGCCGACGGTCAGGGAGAGAGCGATGCGCCGAAGCCTCATGTCAATCCAAACGGTTTCCACCTACCGAACGGACATGAGGCTGCATGCGGACGTTGAACCTTGGGATCCTGGCTCATGTTGACGCCGGGAAGACGAGCCTGACCGAGCGGCTGCTCCACGCCGCCGGTGCCATCGACGAGATCGGCCGCGTCGACGACGGCAGCACCCAGACCGACACGCTCGCGCTCGAACGCCAGCGCGGCATCACGATCAAGTCCGCCGTCGTGTCCTTCCTCGTCGACGACGTCACGGTCAACCTGCTCGACACACCGGGCCACCCCGACTTCATCGCCGAGGTCGAGCGGGTGCTCCACGTCCTCGACGGCGCCGTGCTGGTGATCTCGGCCGTCGAAGGCGTGCAGGCCCAGACCCGCATCCTCATGCGAGCGCTGCAGCGCACGCGGGTCCCGACGCTGATCTTCGTGAACAAGATCGACCGGGCCGGGGCCGACGCGGACCGGGTTCTCGACGCCATCGCCGACCGGCTCACCCCGGCCATCGTGGCGATGGGCTCGACGCGCGACCTCGGCACACCGAGCGCCGAGTTCGTCCCGTTCGACGCCACCGACGCCGACGTCACGTCCCGCGTGGCCGAGCGCCTCGCCGAGGGTGACGAGACGCTCTTGGCCGCGTATGTGGAGGGGCTGGCGATCTCCGACGACAGGCTCTGGGGTGCACTCGCGGCACAGGCGCATGGCGCGGTCGTGCATCCGGTCTTCTTCGGGTCGGCGCGCACCGGCGCCGGGGTCGGGGAGCTCATGGCCGCCCTCACGACCCTGCTTCCGGCGGTCACGGGCGACCGTGACGCGCCCCTGTCGGGCTCGATCTTCAAGGTCGAGCGCGGCCCGGCGGGCGAGAAGATCGCCTACGTGCGCCTGTTCGCGGGCGTCCTGCACGCCCGAGACCGACTCCGCGTCCGAGACGTGGAGCAGACGGTCACCGGGATCAGCGCCTTCGACCGCGGCTCGACCCGTCGAGTGCCGTCGCTCGCCGCCGGTCAGATCGGCACGGTCCGGGGCCTCGCCAACGCAATGGTCGGCGATGTCATCGGCACCGCCGCGACGACCGGCGCCGAGCGCCAGTTCGCGCCGCCGACGCTCGAAGCCGTCATCGTCCCCCGGGATCCTGCGCAGATGGGTGTCCTCCACGCCGCCCTGGCCCAGCTCGTCGAGCAGGACCCCCTCATCGACCTCCGCCAGGACGACGCCCGCCACGAGCTCTACGTCTCGCTCTACGGAGAGGTCCAGAAGGAGGTCATCGAGGCGACGCTGGCCGACGACTTCGGCATCGACGTCGAGTTCCGGGAGACGACGACCATCTGCATCGAGCGGCCCGTCAGGGTCGGCGAGGCGCTCGAGGTGCGCGGTCAGGGCGAGAACCCGTTCCTGGCCAGCGTCGGGCTGCGCATCGAACCCGCCCCACCGGGATCGGGTCTCACCTTCGGCTCCGAGGTCGAGGTGGGATCGATCCCTCCCGCCTTCCTCACGGCCGTGGAGGACACCACGCGCCAGACGCTCCGACAGGGCCTGTCCGGCTGGGAGGTCTCCGACGGCCTGGTGACGGTGACGGTCTGCGACCATCGACCGCCGCCGGTCCCGGTCGGCGGCTTCCGCGACCTCACCCCGCTCGTCGCCATGGCGGCGCTCGTGAGGGCCGGTACCACGGTGTGCGAGCCCATCCACCGGTTCCGCCTGGAGCTGCCCGGTGACGCCGTGGGCGCCGCGCTCGCCGAGCTGGCGCGACTCGAAGCGGCCCCGAGCGCGCACGAGGCCCAGGGCTCGTCCTGGGTCCTGACAGGAACGATCCGCGCCGCCCGGCTGCGTGAGCTCCACCAGCAGGTCCCCGGACTCACCGGCGGCGAGGGCGTGGTCGAGGACGCCTTCGACTCCTACCAGCCGGTCACCGGCGAGGTCCCCACTCGCCCGCGGTCCGATCACAACCCGCTCAACCGCGACGAGTACCTGCTCCACGTCGCGGGCCGGGTGTAGGGCGACGGAGACGGGTCATGGCACCACCGAAGATGCACGTCGACGAGGTCGATGTCGACGACGGCCTCGTCCGTGCGCTCATCGCCTCGCAGTTCCCGCAGTGGGCGCACCTTCCGCTGCGAGCCACGTCCTCGACCGGAACCGACAACGCCATCTACCGCCTCGGTCGCCACCTCGGCGTGCGAGTGCCGCGCATCTACTGGGCCGTGCCGCAGGTCGGGAAGGAGTACGAGTGGCTGCCGCGACTCGCGCCGCACCTGCCGACGACGGTGCCCGAGCCGTTGGCGCAGGGGCAGCCCGGCCACGGCTACCCCCATCCCTGGCTCGTCTACCGCTGGCTGAACGGCGAGGACGCGCTCGTGGGAGCCGTCGACGACTGGTGGGCGCTGGCGCGCGACATCGCCGCCTTCGTCACCGCCCTCCAACGGGTCGACCCGACGAACGGTCCCCCTGCGGGTACGCGAGCCGGGCTGCTGGCACCCCGCGATGGGGCCACCCGGCGCGCCATTGCTCAGCTCGACGGGGAGATCGACGTCGACCGCGCCATGGCGGTCTGGGATGCCGCGCTCGCCGCGGGACCGTGGGGTGGCCCTCCGGTGTGGGTCCACGGCGATCTCCTCCCCGGCAACATCCTCGTCGACGACGGCCGACTCGCCGGCGTCATCGATTGGAGCGCCGCGGGCATCGGCGATCCGGCCTGCGAGGCGATGGTGGCGTGGTCACTACCGCCCGACGCGCGCGCCGCCTACCGCGCCGCGCTCGGGTTCGACGACGCGACGTGGGCGCGCGCTCGCGGCTGGACGGTGGAGCAGGCGGCGTTGTTCATCCCGTACTACGCCGCCACCATCCCCGCCGGCGTCGCCGCCGCCCGCCGCCGTCTCGACGCCGCGCTCGCCGACGTGTCGTGACCACTGGCGGCCGGACGGCTCGCGTCGCGGGGCTCCTCCCGGCTGCGGCCGACTCTGGCCGGATGGCCATCGACGCACTCGTCGTCGCAACCGCGATCCGCATCGGTGGCGGCATCACCGTCACGCACGACCCCGCGGCCCCGCAACCTCAGGGCCCTCGCCGCCGGCTGTCGCGCCACGTTGCGATCGCAGGCATCGGCGGCCCGGCATCATGCGGGAGGCGAAAACCATCGCCGCCGCTCGGGCCACCCCGCCCCCGCCCACCGGGCCACGATGAGCGCGGTGATAGGTGGCCGCCGGGGGGTCTCGATGAGGTGCGAGGCTGGGCGCGGTGAGCGACGAGGTCCACTACTCCTGGCGGGGCCCGATCAGCGATGCCGAGATGGTCGGGCTCGTCGAGTCCCACGGCGGCCGATCGGACGCGGGCTGGTGGGACCGCATCCGTCCGCACAGTCTCGGCTGGGTGACGGCGCGCGACCGTGACGGCGTCCTCGTCGGATTCGTCAACGTGGCGTGGGACGGTGGCGACCACGCGTTCCTGATCGACACCAAGACGAGGGGCAACTGGCAGCGCCGAGGTATCGGCACCGAAGTCGTGCGGCGAGCCGCTCAGGGCGCACGGGCTGCGGGATGCGAGTGGCTCCACGTCGACTTCGAGCCGGACCTTGCGCCCTTCTACGTCGACGCCTGCGGGTTCCGGCCCACGGACGCAGCAGGACTGATCCATCTGTACTCGCACGAGTGACCGGTAGGCCCGGTGAAACGCTATGTCCGCCAAGGCCCCGGGCCTGCCGCAAGAGGCCCGGATACGCGCCAACTCCGCCGCCTATCGCTCAGACCCGGTCGTTCCGTTTCTGCCGTGGTGGCCGGCTGGGGCAGGCTTCTACGGGCTGCGCCTCGCGATATCGCGATAGCGTGCACGCATGACAAAGCAGACGACCGTGCGACTACCCGTGGGCCTGGCCGAGGATGCTGAGGCGGTGGCCCGGGTGAAGGGCACCAGCGTGAACCAGCTCATCGTCGATTCGCTCGCCGCAGAGATCGACCGGGTGCGCGCCGACAGGGACTTCACCCAGCGGGCGAAGCGCCTCCTCGAACGGGACAAGGAGCTCCTCGAGCGCCTCGCGGAGTGACCCGCTACATCGGTCTCGCCGAGTACCTCTGGCTAGCCGAACAGGTCACCGGGGTCGACACCGCCACTCTCGCCAAGGCGAGTCGGGTCGAGCTTGCCGACAGCGCGCTGCACGCGCCGGCTGCCGGCTTCGGGCACGAGGACTTCTATCCCGACCTCTACGACAAGGCCGCCGTCCTCTGCTGCCGTCTCTCGTGGAACCACCCGTTGCCCGACGGCAACAAGCGTGCGGCGTGGGCGACGCTCGTGTTGTTCACCGACCTCAACGACGGCGTGTGGGACCCCGACCCGCCCGACGTCGACGAGGCCGAAGAGGCGATGCTGGCCGTTGCCGCCGGGGAAGTCGACGAGTCATGGCTCGCCGAGTGGCTCCGAGAGCGGGTCCGCTTCTGAGCTCAGTCCCGCAGCTCCATGAGCGAGCACACCCTACGCTCGTGATCGCCGGCGCTGTACTCCCGGGGAGCGGTAGGGCTGGTCCACACGCGGACCGGTGAGCTGCGGGTCATGTCGGTCGCGTCGATCACCGTCATGGCGCGGAGGGTCCTTCGAGCGGCCGGTGATCGCCGTTCGGTCCCGGGGTGATGTGGATGAGTCTTCCTGGTTCTCGCAGGGTGATGAGATGCCACGTGCCCTTCGGTACGACGAGCGCCTCACCTGGGGCCACCTCGACGGTTCGGTCGCCTCCAGGCAACTCGAGCCGGACGGTTCCACCGGAACGATGTCCTGACGGGCAAGCAGTGTTCTTCGGTAGCGTCGGCGAGCTCCATCGGTTCCAAGACAACGATCCGGAAGGCGACGATGTTGCCCTGCCGCCTGCACATCACCGGCGCGAGCGGGACGGGTACGACGATGCTGGGCCGC
Source organism: Iamia sp. (assembly GCF_035575815.1). NCBI lineage: Bacteria > Bacillati > Actinomycetota > Acidimicrobiia > Acidimicrobiales > Iamiaceae > Iamia > Iamia sp. The sequence continues at coordinate 17,351 of NZ_DATLXO010000194.1, read as the reverse complement.
GCGCTCGCCGACGCGTGGGCCGTGCCGCACGCCGACGTCGATGACTACTTCTGGGAGCCGACCGACCCGCCGTACGTCGTCAAGCGACCGGCCTCCGAGCGACTTGAGCTGATGGAGGCGGTCTACGCTCCACGCCGGGCGTGGGTCCTCTCGGGCTCGCTGATGGGCTGGGGCGATGTCCTGATCAAGCGGTTCGACGCTGTCGTCTTCTTGACGTTGGACCCGTCGACGCGCATCGCAAGGTTGAAGGCCCGCGAACGCACGCGCCTTGGCGCCAGCGTCGACCCCGGCGGTAGCGCCGAGCCCGCCTATCGCGCCTTCATCGAGTGGGCTCAGCGCTACGACGATGACGCCTTCACCGGCCGAAGCCGACGACGTCATGACCGGTGGGTGTCGGAGCTCCCGTGCCCGGTGCTCCACCTCGACAGCACCAACCCGGTCCCGACGCTTGTGGCCGCCGTCCTCACGTGGACTGCGACGATCAAGCCGGAGTAGGCGACCGTGCTCGAGCTGGGACCGCATCTGCCGGGCCGTTGCCAGCAACTCGGCGTGCACGAGGAGGCGCCTCTGCCTCCACTCCTGCGTGTGGGCCCGAGCGACGACCTGTGCATCGACGACGATGACGGCACCGATGGGGAGCTCGCCGAACATCATCCCATCGGAGGCGACCGCGAGGGCCTCGCCCATCCATCGATCATCGTCATGCGTGACATCCACCCGTTCAGCATCGCGTACGTGTCGGAGCGCAACCGGAGGTGATGACCCGCAGGCCAAGGCCTCATCCCGGCGCAAGCCGGTGGTGGCAGCGGGGACTCGGGCGGTGAGACGCGGTGGGCGCCAACGGGCCAGGGCCTGCGCAGATGAACCCGCTGACATCCGGGCGGCGAAGGCTGGGATTGCGACTTTTTCAGGCGCTCGATGGCTGAACGTGGAGCAGATGCCGGTTCGACTCCACGGAGCCCCGAACAGGGCGGACGCGAACCACTCCGTCGGCGCCGATGTCGAGGATCTGGACAACGGCCACGGCCGTTCCCGCGCCGCCGATGACGTAACGACCGGGGACGATCCGAGACCGGTCTGCCGCGTCATCGAGAAGCGTCCATGGCAGACCTGTCTCGTCCTCAGTGCTGAGGTCGACGAAGAGGTCGATGTGTGGATCGGTCATGGCCCACTCGCTTGATCGGCTTCAACCATGGTACGGCTTCGCTCGTCGATCGTGGTCGACGGGGTCGAGCTGCGCCACGCCTTCCTCGAGCCCGATCATCCACGTCAGAGTCACGTGTGGTGTTGGGAAGGTCGGGACGACGTCGAAACCAGCTTCGATCAGGCCGGCGATCGAGTACACGTGGAGGGTGTCGTAGCGTCATTGCTCGGCCTGCCTGAAGATCCTGTCGGCGACGGTGTTGACGCCGTCGGCGTCCATGCCTTCGACGACGTGGCTGTAGATGTCGAGGGTGATGGCGATGGTCGAGTGCCGAGTGCCCGGGGCGGGACTTGAACCCGCACGGAGCCGAGGCTCCCGAGGGGTTTAAGCCCTCTGCGTCTGCCGATTCCGCCACCCGGGCGAGAGGTGGAACGCTACCCCGAGCCGTCGGCTGGCCGGCCGGGCGATGATCCCTGCTGATCGCAAGGCGCCTGCGGGAGCGTTCACGACAGCTCGATGCCCCGCGATCCCGGTTCGGTCAGGCGTCCGTCACGGGCTGTCGGGTCGGGCGGCGACGAGCGCGGCAACGTCGGGCCAGCTTCGTCAGAACGGCCAGGCTGCCGACCGTGGACTGGCTCATGCGGCCCGTCAGGACGGAGCCTCGAACGGCCCGCCGCCGCCCCGGCGACGTAGAGCAAGGGGATGAGGTGATCGGGGGTCGGGACCGCCAGGGCGTGGTCCGGGTGCTCGGCCAGGCGGGCGACGTCGCCCGGTGCGCCGGTCATGATCTCGCGGGCGGCGTCATCGAAGCGCTGGGCCCAGTCGAAGCCACCCTCGGCGCGGGACCAGTCGATGCGGCGCAGGTTGTGCACCACGTTGCCGCTGCCGACGATCATCACGCCCCGTTCGCGCAGGGGCGCCAGGGCGGCCCCCAGGGCGACGTGCTCGTCGTAGGACTTGCCGGCGTCGATGGTGAGCTGGACCACGGGCACCTCCGCGTCGGGGAACACGTGCAGCAGCACCGACCAGGTGCCGTGGTCGAGGCCCCAGCTGTCGTGGTCGAGCCCGACCCAGGTGGGCGCGGCCACCTCGACGACCTCATCGGCCACATCGGGATCGCCCGGCGCCGGGTAGCTGACGGCGAAGAGCGGTTCGGGGAAGCCGTAGAAGTCGTGGATCGTCCGGGGGTGGCTCATGGCGGTGACCGCAGTTGCGTTGACGTACCAGTGGGCCGACACGACCAGCACGGCCCGAGGGGTGGGGGCCGACGCCCCCAGCTCCTGCCAGGCCTCGGTGAAGCGGTTCCGTTCCAGCGCGTTCATGGGGTTCCCGTGGCCGATGAAGGCCATCGGCATCCGCTCGGTGGTCAGGCTCGGGCTCACGGCTGGCTCCTCAGGCGCTCGATCACGGGGGCGAAGGCGTCGATGTTGCGGACGGTCACGTAGGAGATGCCCCAGCGGTCGCGGCACCGGCGCAGGTGCTCGGCGATCTCGTCGTGGGTGCCGACGGCGAGGAACGGCGTGGCCAGGGCGTCCTCGACCGCCAGGCCCGGGAGCTGGTCGAGCAGGGCGCGGGTGGCGCCCTCGCGATCGCCGGTGATCGTGACGACCTGCACCAGGGCGTGCAGCTCCAGCGGTCGGTCCCGGCCCGAAGCCTGCGGGCGGATGTGGGCGACGACGCGGTCGAGCCGCTCGGCCTCCCAGCGCACCTGGTGGCGTTGCCCGTCCGGAAGGGTGCGGCCGGTCATGGTGAGGCCGAGCACATCGGCGTGGTGCGCGGCGTGGGCCAGGGCCGCAGGCCCGCCGTTCACCCCGACGAGGAACGGCAGGTGGCCCTGGAGTGACGCCGCGACCCGGGCGCCGCGAAGCCGGTAGTGCTCGCCGTCGTGATCGACCGCCTCGCCGGTGAGCAGGCGCCGCAGCACCTCGACCGCCTCGGCCATGCGGGCCTTCCGCACCGCCGGGGCGTCGAACGTCAGCCCGATGGCGTCGTACTCGGTGAAGGAGTGGCCCGCCCCGATGCCCAGCTCCACCCGACCGCCGCTCACGTGGTCGAGGGTGGCCAGCTCGGTCGCCAGGTGAACCGGGTGGTGGAAGTCGTTGTTCAGCACCAGTGGGCAGACCCGCAGCCGCTCGGTCGCCTCGGCCACGGCCTGGAGGGCCATGAGCGGCGACCAGACCTCGGGGTGCACGTGATCCGCGGTGTGGAAGACGTCGAAGCCAGCCGCTTCGGCCCGGCGCGCCGTCGACCGCAACGAGGAGGCGTCGGCGAACTGCGCCCGCTGGATCCCGAACCGGAACGGGTGCCCATCCACCACGTGCCCAGGCTACGGGCGCGGGGCGGGTTCGGTGACGACCAGGTCGACGGGGGTGCCGCCGGCCCGGGTGTGGAGCCGCACGTCGCCGGCGAGGCCGGTGGCGCGCGCCAGGCGGGTGTCGGCCACCAGGAGGGCGACGCCCCAGCCGCTGAAGGCGCCGGTGGCGACCTGGCCCAGCCGGGCGTAGAGGTCGCGGAGGTCACCGCCCCCGCTCAGGCGGCCGCCCCACGGCGGGTTGCTGACGATCCAGCCCGGCCGGTCGATGCCGTCGGGGGGCGCAGCGGCGGAGACGGCCCCCTCCCGCACGGTCACCAGGTGGGCGACGCCTGCCCGCTCGGCGTTCTCGCGGGTCGCGGCGGCGGCCCCGGCGTCGCGGTCGCGGGCCACGATGGGCGCGTCGCCCGTCGACGCGACCTCCTGGGTGGTCACCGTGGCCTGCACCGAGGCCCAGGTGCCCGGCGCGAACGACGGCCACCGCTCGAAGGCGAAGCTCCGCCCGGCGCCGGGGGCGATGCCGGCGACCCGGCGGGCGGCCTCGATGGCGAGGGTGCCCGAGCCGCAGAACGGGTCGACGAGGGGTAGGCCCGGCGCCCAGCCCGAGGCGGTGAGGGCGGCCGCCGCGATGGTCTCGCGCAGCGGGGCCTTCGCGGCTCGGCCGCGCCAGCCGCGGTGATGGAGCGGGGAGCCCGACGAGTCGATCCGGAACGACAGCTCGTCGCGATCGATGCGCACGACGACGAGCGCGGCGTCGGGTTCGTCGGCCTCTGACGGCGGCCCCAGCCCCATGACCCGTCGCACCCGTTCCTCGACGGCGCCGGTGTGCTGGAGCCGGGACCGGTGGGCGGAGACGCGGAAGCGCACGGGGCGGCCCCGCTCGATCCACGGCGACAGGTCGACCTCGCTGAGCCGTTCCTCGAGCACCGGGAACGACCGGGCAGTGATCGACCCGGCATCGACGAGCACCCGGGTGGCCGACGCCAGGGTGACGTTGGCCAGGTAGAGCTGGCGGTCGGTCATCCGCGCCGCGCGGGCGCCGGTACCGGCCGGTCGGCTGGCGATGCCGATGGCGTTCAGCTCGCCGGCGACCACGTCCTCCAGGCCGGGCAGGCACACGACGACAGCAAGGGCCCGGTCGGGCCGACGCGCCCGCCCTCCCGGCGACGACGGGCGGCCGGGCGCTGACGGTGGAGGGGCCATGGCCGAGCCGACGCTACCCCCGACCTCGATGTCGGCCCCGACTGATCGGGCCGCGGCCCGTCGCCACCGGTCGCCACGTCGGTGTCGGAAAGCACCGCCGCCCACAGGCTGGTGCGCAGCGGTTGCGTCAGCTCCCGACCCGATTGACCCTCGACCATGGCGGCGACCACGGCCTCATGGGCCCCTGCACCTCGAGCAAGGCGGTGGCCCTCGTCTCCCGGTCAGGCCGCGGCCACGTCCCCGCCCCTGGCTACACCGGTGCCCGCCAGCACCGCCGCCCACAGGCTGGTGCGCAGACGGGTGGCGTTCGCGCCCTCGACCCGGTTGACGACCACCACCCCCTCGACCATGTCGGCGACCACGGCCTCGTAGGGCCGGCCCCGCACCTCGACCGAGACGGTCGCCCCGCCCCCAGCCCAGCGGCGCAGCGTGCGCGCCGCGCCGGGCCGCCGCGGTGGGCTCCGGAAGGCGGGCACCACCAGGCCCCGGGTCCGCGCCGCCTCACCGATGAGCCGGGCGGCGGAGGCGAAGTGCACTGCGGTGGCATCCATGGGGAACAGTCTGACGGGGGGGTGTGACACCGAGGGCTGCGGACCCGGCGTCCTCGGGTCGAAGTGGTCAGCACATCGGGTGCTCCCGGCCCCAGATCGCCTACCAGTTCGATGGGCGGGCTGCGACCTATCCTCGGTTCACGATGGACTCCGACGGCGGCGCCGAGGACCTGGGCCCCGGCGACGGGCTCACACCCCGCCAGCGCGAGACGCTCGACCGCCTGGGCGCACCGCGCTCGACCCGACCGGTGTTCGCCGACGGCATCGCCCGCCAGCTCCGCGCCGACCTGGAGGCCGATCTGGCACCGCACCTCGAGCTGCTCCCCGAGGGCCGGACGCTCTTCGTCTCCAAGCACGCCCTGGCGACGGTGCACGCCTGTGAGGAGCGGTGGCGCTCCGACGAGGTCCACGACACCTTCACCATCCTGCCGCCGATCGTCGTGGGGTCGGTCGCGCACAAGGCGATCGAGCTCAGCCTGAACCGCCGCTCACCCGCCACCCCCGGCCGCCTCGTCGACCGGGCCCTCGAACGGCTCTCGGCGTCCGACGAGTGGATGTCGGACTGGCTGCGGGACTGCGACGAGGACGACAGGGCCGAGGTCCGGGGGGAGGCCATCGCCCGGGTGAGCGCCTTCGAGGACGCGTGGCCGCCGCTGAGCCACACCTGGCGGCCCGTCACCGAGGTGCGGATGCGAGCCGAGCTGGCCGCCGGCCGGGTGATCCTCCAGGGTCGCCCCGACCTGGTGCTGGGCCGGGCCGAGGGCATGCGGGCGGGCAAGGTCGTCGTCGACTTCAAGACCGGCAACGTGGCCCTCCACCACCGCGACGACCTGCGGTTCTACGCGCTGGTCGAGACGCTGCGCGCCGGCGTGCCGCCCCGGGTGGTCGCCACCTCGTACCTGGATTCGGGCCAGCTGCACCCCGAAGCGGTCACCGCGGGCCTGCTCGACGCGGCCGCCGCTCGCGTTGCCGACGGCATCGCCCGGATGCTGGCGATCCTCCACGGCGGCGCCGAGGCGGTCCGCCGACCGTCGGGCGCCTGCCGGTGGTGCCGGGAGCTCGAGCAGTGCCCGCCGGGCCGGGCCCACCTCGACGACGCCGGGCCTTGACCCCCTGACCCCTTTCCTCAGGCCAGGAGGTCCTCGACATTGCGTACCTGAGTCGCGCCAGGCGCGACTCAGGTACGCAATGTCGGGGTGGGGATCGGGGTGGGGGTGTCGGGGCGGGCGGGGTGGGAGGGGGCGGGAGTACGCTCGACGCGATGGCCCGCCCCACCCAGGAGCACCGCGGCCGGGCCCTCGTCCCGGTGGCCCTGCCGCCGCCGGCCGAGGCGCCCGCACCGGTCGCGGATCCGCGCATCGGCGACGTCGACGAGTGGGGCCGCAGCGAGCACATGCGGGCCCTCACCCGCCGCATCTACGCCCCGCTCTACGACAAGTGGTTCCGGGTCGAGTGGGAGGACTTCGACAACATCCCCGCCGAGGGCGGCGCCCTGCTGGTGGCGAACCATGCCGCCGCGGTGCCCTCTGATGCCCCGGCGATCATGCACGGCATCGAGACCGAGATGGGCCGAGCGGTGTACGGGCTCGCGGATCACTACTTCAAGTCGCTGCCCGTCGTCGGCACCCTCTGGGCCCGCAACGGCGGCGTGGTCGCCCAACCCGACAACGCGTACCGACTCCTCCGTGAGCAGGGCCAGCTGGTCCTGGTGTTCCCCGAGGGCACCAAGGGCCCGGCCAAGACCTACCAGGAGCGCTACCGGCTCCGGCGCTTCGGCCGCGGCGGCTTCGTCGAGATCGCCATGCGGGCGGGGGTGCCGATCATCCCCATCGCCGTGGTCGGGGCGGAGGAGTCCATGCCGACCGTCGCCCGGGTGCCGGCGCTGGCCAAGCTGCTCGGCACCCCGTACTTCCCCATCACCGCCAACATGTTGGCCTTCGGACCGCTGGGCGCGGTGGCCTACTTCCCCTCCAAGTTCAAGCTGAGGGTCCTGCCGCCGGTCACCTTCGACGAACCGCCCGACCAGCCCCGGTACTCCAAGAGCCGGATCATGGACGTCTCCGAGGAGATCCGCCAGAGCATCCAAGAAGCACTGTTCGACATGCTCCAGCAGCGCCGCTCGGTCTGGTTCGGGTAGGCCGAGCGCACCGTGGGACGCCGCGTCCTCATCACCGGTCTGGGCACCTTCTGGGGTGGCCGGCTGGCCCAGGCCCTCGAACGGGACCCCGACATCGAGGTCATCATCGGCCTCGACACCGAGGAGCCGAAGGTCCGCCTCGAGCGCACTGAGTACGTCCGCTCCGACGAGAACTACTCGATCCTGTCGCGCATCGTGGCCGCCACCAAGGTCGACACGATCGTCCACACGTTCCTCGTCGTCGACAGCACCCAGACCTCAGGGCGCCGGCTGCACGAGATCAACGTCATCGGCACCATGAACCTCTTCGCCGCCGCCGCCACCCCGGCGAGCACGGTGCGCAACGTCGTCGTGAAGTCCTCGGCGCTCGTCTACGGCACCACCGCCCGCGACCCGGTGTGGTTCACCGAGACCACGCCGCGCAAGAGCACGCCGCGCACCGGCATCGAGCGCAGCCTGCTCGAGGTCGAGGGCTACGTGCGGGACTTCGCCGTCGACAACCCCCACGTCGAGGTCACGCTGTTGCGCTTCTCGAACGTGCTCGGGCCCAAGCTCTCCACCCCGTTCAGCAAGGCGCTCCGCCTTCCCGCGGTGCCGTCGGTCTTCGGCTTCGACCCCCGGCTCCAGCTGATCCACGAAGACGACGTGGTCCGCTCGTTGCTCTTCAGCCTCGGCGAGGGCCGCTCGGGCATCTACAACGTGGCCGGCGACGGGCTCGTCCCGTGGAGCGAGATCGCCCGCATCTGCGGCAAGGCGACGATCCCCCTGCCGTTCCTCGGCACCAACCTGGCCGCCGAGCCCCTGCGGCGCGTCGGCGTCGACATCCCCCCCGAGCTGCTCGACCTCCTCCGGTTCGGCCGGGGCATCGACAACCGCCGCCTCAAGGAGGCCGGCTTCGAGTACCGATACACCACCGCCGGCGCGGCTCAGGCGTTCGTCGAGGCCGTGCGGCTGCGCCAGACCATCGGCAACCACGACTCCGAGTACCGCTACGAGGAGGACGTCGAGGCGTTCTTCCGCCACTCCCCCGCCGTCGTGCGCGACGGAGAAGGATGATCACCACCCCATGAGCCTCGTGCGCACCGACATCACCGACGGGGTGGCCCTCATCACCCTCGATGACCCCGACCGGCGCAACGCCCTCGGCGGACCGCTCGGTGACGACCTCGTCGCCGCCGTCGACGCCGTGGAGGCCGACACCTCTGTGGGGGCCGTCGTCGTCACCGGCGAGGGTCGCGCGTTCTGCGCCGGGGCCGATCTCTCGGATCTCGGGGCCTCCGAGCGTGACGGGCTGCTGGCGATCTACGAGGGCTTCCTCCGCGTGGCCCACTGCCCGCTGCCCACCATCGCCGCGGTCAACGGTGCCGCGGTCGGCGCCGGCATGAACCTGGCCCTGGCCTGCGACGTCCGCCTCGCGGCGCGCCGCGCCCGCTTCGACACCCGGTTCCTGCAGCTGGGCCTCCACCCCGGCGGCGGCCACACGTGGATGTTCCGGCGCGTCGCCGGCCCCCAGGCGGCGGCCGCCGCGCTGCTCTTCGGCGAGATCCTCGACGGCGCTGAGGCTGAGCGGGTCGGGTTGGTGTGGCGTTGCGTCGACGACGACGAGCTGCTGGCCACGGCCCACGAGCTGGCCGCCCGGGCCGCGGCGGCCCCTCGCGAGCTGGTCGTGAAGGTGAAGGAGACCCTCGGGGCCATGGCCGGCGTGGCGACCCACGACGAGGCCGTGGACCTCGAGCTCGATCCGCAGGTCTGGTCGCTGCACCAGCCCGCCTTCGCCGAACGCCTCGCCGCCCTCCAGGCCAAGATCTCCAAGCGCTGAGCGGACCGCAGCTCAGCGGCTCCAAAGCACACATGCCCAGGGGTTGCATCTCTTACCCTAGGGGGGTACCGTGTTCCAGCGAGCCAAGGACGGACGCGCCGCGTTGTGAACACGAGGAGGAGGGACGGCATGGACAGCACCGAGCAGATCAACCAGCACGGCTACATCCACCGCAAGCAGGACTACCTCAAGCGGCTACGCCGCATCGAGGGCCAGGCTCGCGGGCTGCAGCGGATGGTCGAGGAGGAGAAGTACTGCGTCGACATCCTCACCCAGGTCTCTGCGATGACCAAGGCGCTGCAGTCGGTTGCCCTCGGCCTGCTCGACGAGCACATGAGCCACTGCGTCGTCGAGGCAGCCAAAGCAGGTGGCCCCGAGGCCGACGCAAAGGTCAAGGAAGCGTCGGAGGCCATCGCTCGGCTCGTGCGCTCCTGACTCGCTTCCATCGTTGCCGACGCACTGCAGCGCAGGCTCGGCATCAGAAGCCATCCACCACCACTTCGAGAGGACTCCCTGAGATGAGCACATCTTCCTACACCGTCGTCGGCATGACCTGCGGGCACTGCGTGAGCTCGGTGACCGAGGAGGTCAGCCAGGTTCCCGGCGTCACCGACATCGACGTCGACCTGGCCACCGGCGAGCTCACCGTCACCTACGACAGAGGCGTCAACGACGGAGCAATCCGAGGTGCCGTCGAGGAGGCCGGCTACGAGCTGGCCGACCGATAGCACGTCCGGACAGCCCGACGCTGGCGTGAAGCCAGCGCGAATGCGGCGCAGAGCGCGCCGTGTGGAGGAGGAAGCCCACGATGAACACCCCAACGAAGCTCGGTGGCTACGCCTTGGGCCTGGTCGCCGCCTTCGGCGCCGCCGTCAGCATCGGCAACGCCGTCGGTCCGGTCGGCCCGGTCGGCGCCGGAGCCGAGCACGCCCCCACCCACGGCTCGGGCGACGGCGCCGACGCTGACGCTGACACCTCCGGTGAGCCCGCCGACGGTCACGGCGACCACGGCAGCAGAACCGATCCGGCGGAGGTCGCTGAAATCCCGGGAGGACTGATGGTCTCCCAGCACGGCTACACCCTTCGACTCTTCGATGACGCCCTGCCCGCCGGCCCGGCGACCCCGCTGACCTTCCGGGTCGAGGATCCGGACGGGGAGCCGCTCGTGGGCTACGAGGAGAGCCACGACGAGGACCTGCACCTCATCGCCGTCCGCCGGGACCTGACCGGCTTCCAGCACGTGCACCCGGACCGGGCAGCCGACGGCACCTGGAGCGTCCCGCTGGCACTCAACGCGGGCGACTGGCGGATCTTCGCCGACTTCAAGCCCGCCGGACACGACGAGGCGATGATCCTCGGCGCAGACCTCGCCGTCGCCGGCGACTACGACCCGCAGCCGCTCCCCGAGCCCGCCACGACGGCCGAGGTGGACGGCTACACCGTCACCCTCGACGGGCAGCTGGTCCCGGGCGAGGAGTCCGAGCTGATCCTGACGGTCGGTCGCGACGGTGAGCCGGTCACCGACCTGCAGCCCTACCTCGCCGCCTACGGCCACCTCGTGGCCCTCCGCGACGGGGATCTGGCCTACCTGCACGTCCACCCCGCCGGTGAGCCCGGCGACGGCACCACGCAGGCCGGGCCCGGCATCACGTTCTACGCCACCGCACCGTCGGTGGACGACTACCGGCTGTTCCTGGACTTCCAGCACGACGGCGTCGTGCGGACGGCCGAGCTCACCGTGCGCGCCGACGCCAACCCCGCGGCTGCGCCGGTCGACGAGACCAGCACGCCGGAGAGAGAGAACGACAGCGACGATCACAGCCGGTGACGATTCCACAACCGGAAGCACCGGCGCGTCCAAAGGAGGACCGATGAGCTCCACACCGAACACCACGACCCCGCCGGCTCCGGCCGACGAGGAGCAGGTCGAGCTTGCGATCGGCGGCATGACGTGCGCGTCGTGCGCCGCCCGGATCGAGAAGCGGCTCAACAAGCTCGAGGGCGTGACGGCCACGGTGAACTACGCCACCGAGAAGGCCAAGGTCACCTACGTCGACCCCGTCGCCAGGGAGGATCTGGTGGCGGCGGTCGAGAAGGCCGGCTACACGGCGCGGGCGCCCGACCCTCCCCGCCCCTCCGGCACCGGCGAGGCCATCGCGGTGGAGGAGGACGACCCGGTCCGCCCGCTGCGACAGCGGCTGCTCATCTCCACCGTGCTGACCGTGCCGGTGATCGCCATGGCGATGGTCCCGGCGCTGCAGTTCACGTACTGGCAGTGGTTGTCGCTGAACCTCGCGGCACCGGTCGTGCTGTGGGGGGCGTGGCCGTTCCACAAGGCGGCGTGGACCAACCTGCGCCACGGGACCTCCACGATGGACACCCTCATCTCGATCGGCACCCTCGCCGCGCTGGGGTGGTCGCTGTACGCGCTGTTCCTCGGGACCGCCGGCGTGCCCGGCATGACGCATCCGTTCGAGATCACCATCGCCCGCATGGACGGCAGCGCCAACATCTACCTCGAGGCCGCGGCCGGTGTGACCACGTTCATCCTGGCCGGGCGGTACTTCGAGGCCCGGTCCAAGCGCCGGGCGGGAGCGGCGCTGCGGGCACTGCTCGAGCTCGGGGCCAAGGAGGTGTCTGTCCGGCGCGACGGTCGCGAGGAGCGGATCCCCGTCGACCAGCTGGCGGTGGGCGACGAGTTCGTGGTCAGGCCGGGGGAGAAGATCGCCACCGACGGCGTCATCACCGAGGGCTCCTCGGCGGTGGACGCCTCCATGCTCACCGGGGAGTCCGTGCCGGTGGAGGTCGGCTCCGGTGACGCCGTGGTCGGCGCCACCACCAACGCCGGCGGTCGGATCGTCGTGCGGGCCACCCGTATCGGCTCGGACACCCAGCTGGCCCAGATGGCCCGGCTGGTGGAGGACGCCCAGAACGGCAAGGCCGAGGTCCAACGCCTCGCCGACCGGGTCTCGGGCATCTTCGTCCCGATCGTCATCGCGCTGGCCGTCGCGACGCTCGGGTTCTGGATCGGTACCGGGGGCGGTCTGACCGCCGCCTTCACCGCCGCGGTGGCCGTCCTCATCATCGCTTGCCCTTGCGCCCTCGGGCTGGCGACGCCCACCGCCCTCATGGTCGGCACCGGCCGCGGCGCCCAGCTCGGCATCATCATCAAGGGACCCGAGGTCCTCGAGTCCACCCGCAACGTCGACACCGTCGTGCTCGACAAGACCGGCACCGTCACCACCGGAAAGATGACCCTGCTCGACATCGCCGCCGCCACCGGTGAGGACACCGACCAGCTGCTGCGCCTGGCGGGAGCGTTGGAGGACGCCTCCGAGCACCCCATCGCCCAGGCCATCGCCAAAGGCGCCACCGAGCGGGTCGGCGCCCTGCCGGCCGTCGAGGGCTTCACCAACGTCGAGGGCTTGGGCGTGCAGGGTGTCGTGGACGGCCACGCTGTGCTCGTCGGGCGCACGAAGCTGCTGGCGGATCGGGCCCAGCACCTGCCCACCGACCTTGCGGGGGCCAAGGCCGCCGCGGAGGCTGAGGGCAGGACTGCGGTCGCCGTCGGCTGGGACGGCCAGGCCCGCGGCGTGCTCGTGGTCGCCGACGCCATCAAGGACACGTCGGCCGAGGCGATCGCCCAGCTGCGCGGTCTCGGGCTCACGCCGGTGCTGCTCACCGGCGACCACGAGACCGTCGCCCGGTCGGTGGCTGCCCAGGTGGGGATCGACGACGTGATCGCCGAGGTGATGCCGCAGGACAAGGTCGACGTCGTCAAGCGCCTGCAGGGCGAGGGCAAGGTCGTCGCCATGGTCGGCGACGGCGTCAACGACGCCGCCGCCCTGGCCCAGGCAGACCTCGGCCTGGCCATGGGCACCGGCACCGACGTGGCGATCGAAGCGTCCGACCTCACCCTGGTCCGGGGCGACCTACGAGCCGCCGCCGACGCCATCCGGTTGTCCCGCAAGACCCTGGGCACCATCAAGGGCAACCTGTTCTGGGCGTTCGCCTACAACGTCGCCGCCCTCCCCCTAGCCGCAGCCGGGCTCCTCAACCCCATGCTGGCCGGTGCCGCGATGGCGTTCTCCTCGGTGTTCGTGGTGTCCAACAGCCTGCGGCTGCGCCGCTTCAACGCCCTGGCCTCCAACCGCGTCGACGGCGGCGGCGGCGTGGACCACCGCCCCCAGGCGCGGCCCACCGGCGACGCGCTCACCGGCAGCAGCCGCTGAACGCTCGAACCACTGCAATGTGGGCCGCCGCGGGTGCGGCCGGCGGTACCGGCGGCGACGGTCAGGCGGGTGGCGCCAGCCAGGTCGCTTCGAGATCGTTGCGCCGGTCGATCCACTCCTCGGCGGTGACGGCGTAGCGGACGTGGTCCTCCCACACGCCGTTGATCTCGAGGTAGCGCGCCGCGGTGCCTTCGTCGCGGAGGCCGAGCTTCTCGGGTATCCGACGGCTGGCGGAGTTGCGGGGGATGACCGACACCTGCAGGCGGTGGAGAGCGAGCTCCTCGAAGGCGAAGCGACACAACACCACGACGGCCTCGGGCATGAGCCCCTGCCCGGCGACGGACTCATCGATCCAGTACCCGACGTAGGCGTTCTGGAACGGCCCCCGTTGGACGGTGTTGAGGTTGATCTCCCCCCGCAGGTGGCCCTCGTGGAAGACGCCGAAGCCGTGCCCGGTGCCGAGGGCCCGTTCGCGTTGGCGGGCGGCGCAGCGCACCCCGAACGCGTCGCGGTCGGTGGTCGGGTCGGGAGCACCGGGTTGGCGGCTCGGCTCCCACACGGTGAGCCAGTCATGGCAGCGCCGGCGCACCTCGCGCCACGCCGGGAAGTCGGCCAGGGTGAGCGGCCGCAGCATGACCCGGCGCCCGAACAGGGCACTCGAGCGCGCCGCGCCGTCCGGGCCGGTGCCGATCGAGGGTCCGGGGCCTCCCGCGTCGGGCGACCGCGGCCGTCCGGCGGTGCGTTCACGGCGCATGGCTTCCTCGACCCCCTGAGGCGGTGGTGGGCTCTACGCCCGAACGGTAGCCCCTCTCCAACCGCACGCCCCCGGCCGATCCCGAGCGGTGGCAGCGCTCGCCCGAGGTCTCGCACGTCGCCTCCGCCCCCTTCCGCAACCCGTTCGGCCCCGTTCCGTCCACAACCCGTTCTTGGTACAGATCCGGCGACCTCCACGGGATCCTGTACCAAGAAGTGGACGGGGCCCTGGGGTTGCTCAGTCGCAGCCGACGCCTCGAGCCTGGCAGCGATGGTCCTCCGCGGGATCGGCCTGCCGTGCGCCACCGACCTCGACGGCGGCTATCGGGGCTGGCGGGCGGCGACCGCGAACTGAGCCCGAGCACCCGCCCCCGGCGCAGTGCGCTACAAGCCGTCGAGCAGGCTGAGGGCGAGGCCGTCGAGGATGTCGGCCTCGGAGACCAGTACCTCGTCGAGCCCGAGCGTGCGGTAGAGCGCGACGAGTGCGCAGCAGCCGCCGACGATCACATCGGCGCGAGCCTCCTCGAGGCCCGGGTTGGCGAGGCGGTCCGCGCGGCTCTCGGTGGCGAGGGTGCGGAACACGTCCTCGGCGGCGTCCTTGGTCAGCACGAAGTGGTGGATGCGGTCCCGGTCGTAGGTGGCCAGGCCGATCTCCACCGCCGCGACGGTGCTGACCGTGCCGGCGAGCCCGAGCACCGCGGGGGCCGAGGCGGCGCCGGGCATCGTCCGCAGCACGTCGTCGAACCATGCCTGGGCGTAGGAGATCGCCGCGGTCAGCTCCTCGGGTCGCGGCGGGTCAGAGGCGATGAACCGCTCGGTGAGCCGGACGCACCCCACCTCGAGCGACACCGAGGCCTCGACGCTGTCGGTGCCGTAGGCGACCTCGGTCGAGCCCCCGCCGAGGTCGAACACCAGGAACGGACCGCGCGCCGCCTCGAGCCCGCTCGTCGCCCCCCGGAACGACAGGTCGGCCTCCAGGGCGCCCGAGAGCAGCTCCGGCCGGGCCCCGACGACACGCTCGGCAGCGTCGAACCACTCGTCGCGGTTCGTGGCGTCGCGAGCGGCCGACGTGGCCGCCATGCGGACCTGACCGGCGGGTACGCCGTGGGCGTCCATGACCTCGCGGTACTCCGCCAGCACCGCCTGGGTGCGCTCGATCGCCGTGGGGTCCAGGAGGTGGGTGCGGTCGACCGCCTCGCCGAGCCGGGTGATGTGCATGAGGCGGGACACGGTGCGCAGTCCACCGGCCCCATCGGGGCCGGCGACGAGCAGCCGGGTCGAGTTCGTGCCGCAGTCGATGGCGGCGACGGGCGGAGGGATCATCGGGTCAGCCGGGCCGGTCGAGGCGATCCGCTCACAGACCACCTCCGCCGGCGAGGTCCGCGGCGGGGACGACATCGGGGCCGCCGGCCCCGGGCGATGCGCCCCCGACCTCGCTGAGGTGCTCGGCCACCCAGGACCCGACCGGGTCGTCGCCGCCGGCGAGCCACCATGCGTAGTGGGCGTGGAGGCACTTGACGCCGGTGCGGGTGCCCGCGACGCCCCCCGACGGCGCATGGCCTTCGTGGTCGGCGGGCAGGGCGGCGCCCCGCTCGGCGGCGTGGCGGTCGTGAGCGGCCGCCAACGTCTCGGCGTCGACGTCGGCCTCGGCCCGGTCGACGCCCCCGCCCCCCTCGAGGCGCCCCACCCACGTGCGCTCGGGCTCCCCCACCAGCCAGTACCGGGTCGGCATGGGGCGCCCGCTGGGCAGCACCGGCGCGTTGCGGATCACGACCGGGCCGCCGTCGCGGTGGCGCACCACCACCTCGAAGTCGCCGTCGGGCTCCCGGCCGAGGAGGGCGGCAACGGCGGCACGGTCGCTATCTGGCGTCGGCACCCGTCGAACGCTACCGACCCGACGGGTCCCGGCGTCGTGCCGCCTAGGTTGGCGCGGTGCGTGCCCGGCCCCCCGTCACCCGCGTCGAGGCGCAGCACCTGGTCGTCCGCACCGAGCTGGTGACCGACGACGGCACCGAGCTGCCGCCCTACGAGGTCATCCTTCCCGTCGCCCATGCGGACCTGCTCGACCCCACCGCGACCCCGACCGCCGCGGTGCTGGCCACCCTGGCTGCGGCTCGGGGTGAGGACCTCGTCATCGAGGGCGCCGTCGACGCCCGTGCCGCCGAGGGAGCAACCGAGATCGCCCGGTTGCTGGCCGGGTGGTGGGGCACCGAGGCGCCGGCGATCGAGATCGAGACCACCTCCGACCACGCCCGCGGCGGCGACGGCGTCGGGCTCTTCTTCACCCGGGGCGTCGACTCGTGGTCGACCCTGCTCGACCTGATCGAGGCGCCTCCAGGCGAGCGCGTCACCCACCTGTTCTCGCTGCAACACGGCGATGCCCTCCACCGCCCCGTCGATGCCGCCATCATCGACGGTCACCGGGCCGTGGCCGCCGAGCTCGGGCTCGAGCTGGTGCCCATGGCCACGACGGTCCGGGTGCTCCTCGACCCGCTCCAACCGTGGGCGCGGGTGGACGGACCCAGCCTGGTGTCGGCGGGCCTGACCGCAGGCTGCGGGCTCGCCCGCCTGGTCTACAGCGGCGTGGCCCCGGTCGGGGTGCCGATCCGCTCGGGCTCGGATCCCGACGTCGTCAGGCGGCTCTCCACGGCCGGGACCGATGTGGTCTTGGGCAACCCGCACCGCCACCGCCACGAGCGCATCGCTCACATCCTGGGCCACACCGTCGCCCGTTCCCATCTGCAGGTGTGCTGGGAGGGCATGACGGCGGGGAACTGCGGGCGCTGCAACAAGTGCCTCAGCACGATGTCGGCCCTCCTGCTCGCCGGGGACCCCGACCCGTCGCGGGGCTTCGACGTCGGGATCGATGTCGAGCGGGTGCGTCGCTCCCGGCTCACCCCGGCTGACATCAGCGGACTGCCCAGGGCCTTGGCCGAGGGCCTGGGCCCGGAGCACGAGGACCTGCGCCGGGCGTGGGCCGACGTGTGGGCCCTCGCTCACGACGAGGAGCCGAGAGCGCGCTGGGGTGACGGCGCCCCGCCCGGCCTCGCCGGCCCGGGTGGACCCGAACGCGTCGCGGCCGGGCTGCGGACGGCGACCGGACAGGCCGAGGCGCCGACACTGGCCCCCCTCGGCTGGCTCCCCGGGTCGGTGCCGCTGCGCCCGCCGCTCGCCGCCCACGACGCGATCCGGGCCCGGGTC
>NZ_DATLXO010000193.1:0-2570 GCF_035575815.1 Iamia sp. | reverse complement strand
CTCCAATAGGCGGAGTCGAGCTCGGTGCGCAGCGCGCTCACGAGGTCGTCGACCTCGCCGCTGCGACCGGTGAAGCTGCTACCGAGGCTGTCGAGCTGGTCGATCTGACCACCGATGACGGACATGAGGGTTCTCCTTGGGTCAAGGTCGAGGCACTGCACCCCGATCACCCGCAACGGTACGGACGGTGCGCCCCGCTGTGAACGGGAAGGTCTTCCCACCGTGGCCCGGCCGGGGCGGTGCCGGGGCGACGCGCCCCGGCGCTGGAGACCGCACTGGGCACCGGGGGCGTGGTGTCAGCCCAGTCGCTCGAGGTCGTCCCGGGTGAGGACCGCCGTGGAGATGACGTACTCGGCGAGGCCGCGGAGGGCGTTGTCGCCGTGGAGCCCGGGCACGCCGGCGGCGGTCAGGCGGTTGCGGAGGTACTCGATGCGCTTGACCAGCGTGGTGCGGGGCCAGTCGAGGCGGCTGGCCGCCTCGGCGTAGGTGCGGGGGTTGGGGTCGTGGCGGGGGAAGGGCCGCAGGTAGCCCTCGAACAGCGCGGCCAGAGCCTCCCGATCGGCGTCGTTGACCATCACGCCGGCGCCGACCGCCGTCGCCACCAGGTCGGATCCGGGGGCCGCCCCGTCGGTCCCGGTGCCACGGTCGCCGGCGGCGTCGGGGATCCGCACGACGAGGGCGTGGCGCCGGACCGTGCCGGTGAGCACCACGGTCGACTCGCCCTCGAGCACGAGCCGCCGCCCGGGGGCGACGACGGTGCGGAAGCCGAGGTCGTCGACCACCTCGAGGGGCCGCGACCGGCTCCGGTTGCGGAGCCACCAGTGCCCGTCGTGGTGCGCCACCTCGCCGGCGAGACGCGAGAGGCCCAGGTCGTCGGGCGCGAAGCGCACGGTG
Source organism: Iamia sp. (assembly GCF_035575815.1). Lineage (NCBI taxonomy): Bacteria > Bacillati > Actinomycetota > Acidimicrobiia > Acidimicrobiales > Iamiaceae > Iamia > Iamia sp. The sequence continues at coordinate 1,676 of NZ_DATLXO010000193.1, read as the reverse complement.
CACTCCTCGTCGCGCCCGAAGGTGAAGGGGTGCGCGCCGTCGAGCGGGTGGGTGATCTCGTCGACGGTGACGCTCGGAGGAAGGGGATCGACCATGGCGAGGGGCCGGCGACGGGAAGGGCTCCCCAGTGCGCGTCGGCGGTCGAGAGCGTATCGTTCAGCCCGAGGCGCTCCCGGCGACCCCTTTCGCTCTTCGCGGGTGACGGTGGTGGCCACGGGGAAGGCTCCACGGCGCCGCCTTCGGCGGCGCAGTGCACGCGACGTTCGAACAGGACCACCCATGGCACATCCGTTCGGCCAGCTGGTCAAGGATCCTCGCCGACCGCTGGGCGTCGGCGTGTGCGCGGCCCTGGTGGCGGGATGCCTCGCCCTCTCGTTCGGCACCGGGTACGTCGCCAACAAGGCCGTCTTCTCCGGCTCGTCGGCCTGGGTGCGCCAAGGTGACGACGCCGCCCTGGTCTCCGGCGCCGGTGGCGCGGCCCAGGATCAGGTGCGCGACATCCCCGAGGGCACCATCGTCCAGAACGATGACGGCACCTTCCACACGGTCGGCCCCGCCGCTGGTGGCGAGGGGCGCACGTTCCGGAGCGGCGGGGGCGCCGGACCCGGCGGCACGATCGAGGCCGGCGAGCACGCCGAGCTGTTGAGCGGCCCCGGCGGAGCGTGGCTCGTCGACCCCGACATCGGACGCGTCCAGCCCGTGCGGCTCGCCGACCTCTCCCCCGTCGGCGAGCCCATCGAGGTGGGCCAGCCCCTCGTCGGCCAAGCCCTCGACGTCGACGGCACCCTCTGGGTGCTCGACGACGACGCGCGCGTCCGACGCCTCGACGGCCGCCGGTTCGATGCCGCCCAGCCCATCGAGGTCGGCGACCCGCAGCAGGTCCACCTCGTCACCGTCGGCCAGATGGCCCTCGTCGTCGACCCGGTCCGCGGCCGCATCTCCGAGGCGGGGGGCGGTGGCCGCTGGCAGGTCGACGGCCTCGAGGGCGGGCGGGTCGAGGTGGCGTCCCGCCAGCCCGGTCCGGTGCTGGCCCTGGCGGTGCTGAACGGCTCGGCCCGGCGGCTGGTGGTGCTCGACACCGAGACCGACCGGGCCCTCCCCCCGGTCGACATCGGGCCCGATCCGGTCGCCGCCCCCCTCCCGGTCGGGAGCGAGGTCTACCTGCCCACGGTCACTGGTGCGGGCGAGCAGCGGCTGCGCCGCTTCGTGCTCCCCGACCTCCGCGAGGCCGAACCCGTGGCGGTGCCCTCCGCCGGCGACCCGCCCGACGACCTGACCGACGGTCGCCTGGGCTTCGACGCCTTCTTGAAGGGCACCCGGCTGTGGGCCAACGATCCCTCGAGCAGCCGAGCCCTCACCGTCGGCCGGGGCGAGGAGCCCCGCGAGGTCGACAAGCTCGACCCCACCGGCGCGGCCGACGAGGCGGCCGACGACGAGCGGGCCGATGAGCCCCCGATCGACGAGCCCCCGATCGACGAACCGCCGGTCAGCAACGCACCCCCGATCGACCAGCCCCCGATCGACGAACCGCCGGTCGGCGACGAGCCGCCCATCCCCGAGACCGCCGCACCGCCCGACGCCGCCGACGCGCCACCCATCGCCCGCCCGCCGCCCGTCCCCACCCCGCTCCCCGAGGAGCCGTCGGTCGGCGACGAGCCGCCCATCCCCGATGTCCC
>NZ_DATLXO010000192.1:0-11464 GCF_035575815.1 Iamia sp. | reverse complement strand
GGGCAGAGCGGCCCGGCTGTCGGGGTCGGCCAGGTCGGCCTCGACCACCTCGGCCCGCACGCCGTGGGCGGCGACCAGGTCGGCCGCCAGGGCCCGCATCTCGTCGCCCCGCCGGGCCACCAGGGTGACGCCCCGGCCCCTACGAGCGAGGTCCCGGGCGATCTCGGCGCCGATGCCCGACGAGGCGCCGGTGACGATGCAGGTGCCGGCGTCCGACGGTGGGGGCAGGGCCATCGCCGGATCGTAGGGGCCCTCAGCGCGCGCAGTACCCGGCGGCGCCAGCCGACGACTGGCGACGGCCAGCCCCGACCGTGAACCGCTACTTCTGGCGATCCCACTCCCGGGCCATGGTGGACTGGCTGGCGCCCGGGCCCGAGCGGCCCGGCGGCCGAAGGCCGCCCAGAGCGGAAAGGACAGCGCAGTACCCGGCGGCGCCAGCCGACGACTGGCGACGGCCAGCCCCGACCGTGAACCGCTACTTCTGGCGATCCCACTCCCGGGCCATGGTGGACTGGCTGGCTGTCGCCAGCAGGGTGCCGTCGTCGGCCCACAGGTGGACCAGGCCGTGGCCGAAGCCCCGGTCGAGGGCGTGCACCTCGATGTCGACGAGGATCCACTCGCTCGGCACCAGGCGCACCACCCGCAGCGTGTTGTCGAGGCTGTTGCCCCCGACGTGGCGACCCAGGGCCTGGCTGGTCCCGAACGGGACGTAGTCGCCGAGCACGGCGAGCTTGGCCGCGGTGGTCTCAGGCAGGTCCGCCATCCGGGCCCACAGCGCGGAGCGCCCGTCGGGCAGCGGGGTGGCGTCGAAGCGGTCCATCTGACGGCCCCGGGCCAGGCGGAGCTCGATGCGGCGCATGATCGACTCGTGGGAGTCGTCGAAGCGCGACGGCCGCAGGTCGCAGTCCTCGGGCGGGGGCACGTCGGGCATGGTGGCGAACTGCCCCCGGACGGCCAGGTCACGGTCGCCGAGGGCAGCGTTGACGGTGAGCACCTCGGTGTCGCCCACCCGGGCGACGGCCCGGGCCTGGCTCACGGTCTTGCCGTCGACCGGGATGGTGACGTCGATGTCCATCACCGAGGGCGGTCGGGCGTAGGACAGGTACTGGGCCGTGCCCCACACGAGGGGCCGACCGGTCGTCGCCTCGAGGGCCTGGATGGCGGCACCGAGGCCGCAGCCGCCGAAGAGGAACCCGTGGCCGGTGCACAGGTGAGGCTCGACCGGCAGGTACCACCGGTGCGGGTTGTGGGTGGCCTGAAGGCCGAGGAACGGCGCCGGATCCATGGACGGCGACCCTACGCGGGACTCGCGACCAGTCCGCACCCGCCGGGATCGGCGGTACAGTCGGGCGCCGTGGACCTCGGGCTCTCGACCAGGACAGCCGCCGTCGCCGCCGCGTCGGCCGGGCTCGGACTCGAGGCCGCCCGGGCCCTGGCCCGCGAGGGCGTCACCGTGGCGATCTGCGGCCGCGACCGGGCCCGGGTCGAGCGGGCGGCGGCCCGCATCGGCGAGGGCGCGGTGCCTCTCGTCGCCGATGTGTCCTCGCCCGAGGGCGCCACCGACTTCGTCGCCCAGGCCGTCGACGCTCTGGGCCGGGTCGACATCCTCGTCGCCAACGCCGGCGGCCCCCCATCGGGCACCTTCGCCACCACCCCGCTCGAGGCCTACCTCCCCGCCCTGTCGCTCAACCTGCTCTCGACGGTCGCCATGTGCCATGCCGCGGTTCCGCCCATGGCGGCGCGGGGCTGGGGCCGCGTCGTCGCCATCACCTCGGCGTCGGTGCGCCAGCCCATCCCCACGCTGATCCTCTCCAACACCGCCCGCGCCGGGGCCACCGGCTTCTTGAAGACCCTCGCCCTCGAGGTCGCACCGCAAGGGGTGACGGTCAACTCGGTGCAGCCCGGCATCCACGCCACCGAGCGCTTCCGCCTGCTCTACGGCGACGACGAGGACGCCGTCGCTGCGGTGGCCGAGAACATCCCGGTGCGCGCCGTGGGCCGCGCCGAGGACTTCGGCGAGGTGGTGGCGTTCCTCTGCTCCACCTCGGCGCGCTTCCTCACCGGCGCGGCCATTCCCGTCGACGGCGGTGCCAGCCGGGGCCTCCAGTAGCACCACGTCGCGCCTACGGTCGGCGGCGTGCTGACCCACATCGTGCTGATCCGCCTCCACGACGACACCACCCCGGAGCAGGCCGACTCGCTCGTCGCCGGTCTGCGGGCCCTGCCCGGGAAGATCCTCGCCATCGGCACCTACGCCGTGGAGCGCGACCTCGGTCTCGCCGCCGGCAACCACGAGGTCGCCATCGTGGCCCGCTTCGCGTCGCCCGAGGACCTGAGGGCCTACGTCGAGCACCCGGCCCACCGGGCCGCCGTGCGCGACCTGATCGTGCCGCTGTCCTCCGAGCGCGCCCGCATCCAGATCCCTGACCTGGCCTAGTCTCCGCCGCCATGGTCGACACACCGTGGTTGGGCGACGCCTGCTCGCTCGTCGAAGCCTTCCGGGCCAAAGAACGCTCACCGAGCGAGGAGCTCGAGGCGACCCTCGGTGCCATCGGGGCCTCCGAGCTCAACGCCTTCTCCCACCTCGACGTCGACGGGGCCCGCGCCGCTGCCGCCGCGGCCGACGTGTCCCGACCCTTCGGCGGGGTGCCGGTCGGCATCAAGGAGCTCGACAACGTCGAGGGGTGGCCGGCCACCGAGGCCTCCCTCGTCTTCGCCGGGCGCACGGCCACCTACACCGGCACCATGGTGTCGCGCCTGCGCGACGCCGGCGGCGCCACCCTGGTCGGCCAGACCACCGCCAGTGAGTTCGGCGGGCTCAACATCTCGGTCACCAAGGAGAACGGCATCACCCACAACCCATGGCAGCACGGCCGCACGGCCGGGGGCTCGTCGGGCGGTTCGTCGGCGGCAGTGGCCGGCGGGTTGGTGAGCATCGCCAGCGGCGGCGACGGCGGCGGGTCGATCCGCATCCCCGCCGGGTTCAACGGGCTGGTGGGCATGAAGGGCACCGTCGGGCGCATCCCCCGGGGCCCGCGCACGCTGATCCACCCCATGACCGTCGTGGTCGGCTGCCAGGCCCGCTCGGTGCGCGACGTGGCCCGCTGGTACGACGTGACCTCCGGCTTCGACTCGCGCGACCCCTACTCGCTGCCGCGCATCGAGGGCTGGGAGCGCGACCTCGGCTCCCACGATCTCCGGGGCATGAAGGTCGCCATCTCGCCCACGCTGGGCGCCGCAGTCGTGGCCGACGGCGTCGCGCAGAGCGTCGTCGCCGGGGCCGAGGCCCTGGTGCGCGACGCCGGGCTCGAGGTCGTCGACGTCGAGATCGCCCTGCCGGTGCTCGACATCGCCTGGGCGCTGGCCAACCTGGTGGGTCTCCGCATGGAGCTGGCCGACCTGTGGCCGGACTGCAAGGACCTGCTCACGCCCGAGATCGCCTTCGGCCTGGAGATGGCCGACGGCTCGGTAGACCTGGAGATGTCGGGCCGGGGCGAGGCGGCGCGCACCATGTCCAACGAGGCCCTCGCCGATGTGTTCGACCAGGTCGACTTCGTCATCTGCGCCACCAACCCCGACGTCGCCTTCCCGGCCCACGTGAGCACCAACACCCGCGTCGCCGGCGAACGGGTCCCGCTGGGCAACAACGGCGCTCTCACCATCCCGGCCAACATCACCGGCAACCCTGCGGTGTCGATCCCCATCGAACCCCTCGACGGGCTCCCCGTGGGCATGCAGGTCATCGGCCGCCACCACCACGACGCCCTCCTGCTCGACCTGGCCGCCGTCGTCGAGCGCGAGTGCCCCTGGCCCCTGGTGGCCCCCGGGGCCCCTGTCTGACGCCCTGACCAGGGCCGATGCTCACTGTCGTACCCCTTCCGCATACTGGACCCATGGCACGACAGCTCGACCTCATCCCCTCCCCGTCGGCCGACGCCGAATGGCGCCTCGACGACCAGACCCTCGAGAGCGGCCGCCGTGGCCTGGCCAAGGCCCGGGCCGCCCTGGCCCGGGCCCAGGCCCGCCTCGACCACGACGCCACCGACGCCACCGACGCCACCGCGCACCACCACCGCACCGCAGCCTGACCTCCGACCGCCCGGGCGGTTGGTGTCCGCCGACGATGGTGATACGCATGCCCGACGTCCTCGTCCGAGAAGGATCCCGATGAGCGCAGCCGCCTCCGTCCCCCCCTCCGGCGTTCCGGTCCTCAGCGCCCTGCTCGACCGGCGCAGCACCGCCGCCCTCGTCGAGCCCGGGCCCGATGCCGCCGAGGTCGAGCTGCTGCTCCAGGCCGCGGCCACCGCCCCCGACCACGGGCGCCTGCGACCCTGGCGCCTCGTGGTGATCGACGGCGACGCCCGCGCCCGCTTCGCCGACGCCCTCGAGGACGGCGGCCTCTCTCGTACCCCCGAGCTCTCGAACGGCATACGCCAGAAGCTGCGCGCCAAGGCCTTCGTCGCACCCACCCTGATCGCCGTGGTCGCCGCCCCCCGGCCGGCCAAGGTCGAGCGCTGGGAACAGGTGGCCTCGGCCGCGTGCACCGCCTACGCCATGGTGCTCGCCGCCCACGGCCTGGGCCTGGGGGCCATGTGGAAGAGCGTCCCGTTCCGCACCGGGCCGCTGCTCGCCGACCTGCTCGACATGGAGCCCGACGACGAGCTCCTCGGGTGGGTGCTGGTCGGCACGCCCGCGGATCCGTCGGCCACGGTGGGCCGCGGCGCAGCCGAGCTCGCCGGCATCGCCTTCCGCCTCGACGACGAGGGTCGCCTCCTCCCCCACTGACCTCGCCGGCACGCGTGCGGTGGGCGGGGCCGGCGCCGGGGCCCGTAGAGTCCTGCCCCATGCCCGAGGTCGTGATCGTCGATGCCGTGCGCACCCCCGTGGGGCGACGCAACGGTGCCCTGTCCACCGTCCACCCCGCCGATCTGCTCGGCACCGCCCTGACGGCGCTCATCGAGCGCTCCGGCGTCGATGCCGCGGCCATCGAGCAGGTGGTCGGGGGGTGCGTGAGCCAGGTGGGCGAGCAGTCGTTCAACACCACCCGCACCGCCTGGCTCGCCGCCGGTCTGCCCATCACCACCGCGGCCACCACCGTCGACACCCAGTGCGGCTCGTCCCAGCAGGCGAGCAACCTGGTCACCGGCCTGGTGGGCTCGGGCGTGGCTGACGTGGCCGTGGCCTGCGGCGTCGAGCTCATGAGCCGCATCCCCATCGGGTCCAACTCCTCGAAGAAGCTGGGCCTCGGCGTGCCCATCCCCAAGGCCTACTTCGGCCAGTACGAGTTCACCTCGCAGTTCGAGGGCGCCGAGCGCATCGCCGAGAAGTGGGGCATCAGCCGCGACGACGCCGACGCCTTCGGGTTCCGCTCCCAGCAGCTCGCCGCCCAGGCGTGGGCCGAGGGCCGCTTCGACGGTCAGGTCGTCGCCGTCGATGCCCCCGATCTCGACGCCGAGGGCCAGCCCACCGGCACCACCCGCACCGTCGCCCGCGACGAGGGGCTGCGCGAGACGACCCTCGAGAAGCTGGCGGCCCTCAAGCCCGTCGCCCGTGAGGACGGGATCCACACCGCAGGATCGTCGTCGCAGATCTCCGACGGGGCCGCCGCCCTCCTGCTCGCCAGCCGCGAGCGGGCCGAGGCCCTCGGCCTGCGGACCCGGGCCCGCATCGTCGACACCTGCCTGGTCGGCGTCGACCCCGTGCTCATGCTCACCGGCCCCATCGACGCCACCGCCCGCCTGCTCGAGCGCACGGGCATCAGCGTCGACGACATCGACGTCTTCGAGGTCAACGAGGCCTTCGCCTCGGTCGTGCTGGCCTGGCAGAAGGAGCTCTCCGTCGACCCGGGCAAGGTCAACGTGAACGGCGGGGCCATCGCCCTCGGCCACCCGCTCGGCGCGACCGGCGCAGTGCTGATCACCAAGGCGCTCGGTGAGCTCGAGCGCACCGGAGGTCGCTACGGCCTCGTCTCGATGTGCTGCGGGGGCGGCCTCGGCACCGGGACCCTCATCGAGCGCCTGGGCTGAGGTCGCCTTCGCTCCGGTGGGCTCCGCACCCGGATCGGGTGAGCACCGACCCAGCGGGGTAAGGGGGGCTTGGGCCTGCGGTGCCCGACGGACCTGGTCCGGATCGCGGCTCGGCCGCCGACTGCCTCCATTGTCGGGAGCCTGCCGTGCCCGCCCACCCCACCCTCCCCGCCCGGCGTCCGGGTCGGGTCACCACCGCCCTGCTCGGGGCCGCCCTCGCCCTCGGCCTGCCCGGCTGCTCGCTCGTCGGCGGCGACCGGGCCCCACCGGGGACGGCCGTGGTCGTCGAGGTCGTCGATGGCGACACCGTTCAGCTGCGGCTCGGGCGCCGCACCGAGTCGGCCCGCCTGCTCGGCATCGACACGCCCGAGACGGTGAAGCCGGGCGCACCGGTCGACTGCTACGGGCCCGAGGCCTCAGCCCGCACCAAGGCCCTCTTGCCCGCCGGGACGACGGTGCGGGTGACCCGCGACGTCGAGGGACGTGACCGCTTCGACCGCCTGCTGGTCTACGTGGTGCGGGCCCGCGACGGTCTCTTCGTCAACCTCTCACTGATCGAGGACGGCTACGCCCGCACGCTGTCCATCGCCCCGAACGACGCCCACCGGTCGGAGCTGGCGGCAGCCGCGGCGCGGGCCCGGGCCGCCGGGCGGGGCCTCTGGGGGCAGTGCCCGCCGGAGGGTGACTGACCCGCCGGTCCGGCCGGTAGCGTCACGTCCCGTGACGAGACTCGCCGAGCGCCTCGGCTTCCGGTCCGATGACCGGGTGGTCATCATCAACTGCGACGACCTGGGCTCCAGCCAGGCCGCCAACGACGGCGTCTACCGCTCGCTGCGCGACGGGCTCGCCACCAGCGCCTCGTTGATGGTGCCGGCCCCGTGGGCGCGCGAGGCCGCCGCCCGCTACCGGGGTGAGGACGTCGGGGTCCACCTGACCCTGAACGCCGAGTACGACCTCTACCGCTGGGGCCCCATCACGAGGGCCCCGTCGCTGCTCGACGGCGACGGCGGCTTCCCCCGCACCGTCACCGATGTCTGGGACCACGCGGACCTCGACGAGGTGCGCCGTGAGCTGCGGGCCCAGGTCGAGCGGGCCATCCTCTGGGGCTTCGACGCCACCCACCTCGACAGCCACATGGGCGCCCTTGCGCTGAAGCCCGAGTTCTTCGACGTGTACCTCGACCTGGCGGTCGACTTCGGGCTCCCCCTCCGCCTCTCGGGCCCCTCCACCCAGACCGCGATCGGCTTCCCGTTCCGGGACCTGGCCGCGTCCGAGGGCGTGGTCGTGCCCGACCACCTCGTCCGCAACCACGGCGCCGGCAGCCGGCCCAGCATCGACGCCGCGCTCGCCGCGCTCCGCCCCGGCGTCACCGAGCTCTACGTGCACCCGGCGGTCGACACGCCCGAGCTGCGGGGGTTCGCACCGGACTGGGAGGCCCGGGTCGACGATCTCGCCCTGGTGGGCCCCGACGGTCCGCTGCGAGGCGCCCTCACCGCCGCCGGCGCCCGCCTGATCGGCTACCGCCTCCTGCGCGACCTGCAGCGCGCCGGCTGATCGCCGTCGGGCCGCCTGCGCCTAGAGCTCGGTCTTCGCGGCGACCTGGGCCTGGATCGCCTTGTACTCGGCGCTCTGGGTGAGGGGCATGAGCGACATGAGCTTGCCCATGTTGCCGCTGACCTTCATCCGGCCCTGCATGAAGGCGGCGTTGGCGTCGAGCTCGCCGTTCAGGATCTTCACCGAGTCGTCGTAGGTGGTGGAGAGGGTGAACTCGGCGCCGGTGTCGGTGCCGAGGGTGTTCTCCTGCATCACGCCGTTGTCGATGACGGTGAAGTACTTCACGTCGCCCTCGGGCGTGCCGGTCACGACGTACTGCATGCGGGCCGTTGCGCCCGGGCGTTCGGGGAAGTCCTGGGCGAGCTCGCGCTGCAGGTCGAGCCACTCCTGGGACAGGTACTTCGCCATCGCTGCACCTCCTGGTCCGGGGACGGGCGGCACCCTACCCGAAGGTGGCTCAGGGGGGATGACCTAGGCCAGTCCGGCGAAGAGGTCGTCCTCGGGCAACGGTGCGTCGACGGTGCTGAGGGCCCGGATGTAGTCCTCGAAGGGGTGGATGGTGGCGGCCACGTCCTCGGGGAGCCCGAACCAGAACGGCGACGTGGGGTCGACCTGGGTGGCGTGGGCCCGCAGGGCCCCGGTGCGCACCGCGTAGAGGCCGTGTACGTCGATGGTGGTGGTGATGCGATGGTCCTGGGATTGGCGGGCGAACCACTCCTCGGAGAACGGCGACTCCATGGCGGCGTCGAGGAACGCCTGGTGGGTGGCCTCGAGCCGCCGACGGGACCACACCGACCAGTAGATCTTGGCGACCGACCACGCCGGCCCGGTCTCGGCGTGCTGCTCGGGGTCCGCGGCGGCGGCGATGGCGGCCATCGAGACCTCGTGCACCCGTAGGTGGTCGGGGTGCGGGTAGCCGGACTGGTCGTCGCCGTAGGTGAGCACCACCTGGGGGCGCTCGCGGCGGATGATGGCGACGAGGCGGCCCACGGCCTCGTCCAACGGGGCGCGGGCGAAGCAGCGGGGATCGGCGTTCTCGGGGGTGTCGGGCATGCCGGAGTCGCGGTACCCGAGCATGACGATCTCGTCGTAGCCGATGATCTCGGCCGACGTGGCCAGCTCTTCGAGGCGCACCTCGTCGAGGCGCGCCCGGATCTCGGGGGTGTCCATCGAGGGGTTCAGGATGTCGCCCGCCTCGCCCCCGGTGCAGCACACCAGCACGGCGCGGGCTCCGGCCTGGTGGTAGCGATGCACGGTGCCGGCCCCCTTGGACGCCTCGTCATCGGGGTGGGCATGGATGCTCAGCAGGCAGCGGGGTGCGGTCTGGGGTGCCATGGTGCGATCAACCTAGGCGGTCACCGGCCGACGCGGCTCGGGTCCTCTGGCCCGGCCGGGGCGCGACCCGCCCCCGGGGAGCGACCCCCGGGGGCGCGTCGTCGATGGTCGGCAATCAGGACACCGCCGTCGGTGTGAGAGGGCCCGGTGGTCTCCGAGGCGACGGCGGAGAGGAGGGCGCCGGCGGTCCCGGCAGGTCGATGCCTCTTCTCCGACGGCGCACTCCGAACGCATCCGTGGGTCCCGCGAACGGAACGGGCGCTGATGACAGCCCATCGGTTGTCAAGGACGACCAGCGACTGCACCATCGCTGATCGGTGACTGGGGTCACTGTGCGCCTCGGGCGGGGGTCCGTCAACCCCCGAACTCCCGCGCGTGGGTTAGCCCTCGGAGGCCTGAGCGGCGGTGGCGGCGTCGGCCTTGCGGGACTGGTAGGCGGCGAAGCCGAGGGCGAACACCCCCAGGATGAAGAACGTGCCGATGCCCTGGGCGAAGAACACGAAGAGCGCGGCGGCCAGGGCTGAGACCAGCAGGGTGCGGCTCCGGGTCGTCTTGGTGAGCGCGGCGACGGCGATGCCCGAGATGACGATCGGCACCAGGGAGAACACGATGGCGAAGATCGGGTCGGCCACATCCAGCAGGCGCCCGCTGCCGGCGGTCACGGGGTCGGCGTCCTCGAAGCGGGCGACCAGATCGGTCTGCTCGGCCTCACCATCGGCCGACGCCTCGACGACGGTCTCGCCGTAGTACTCGAAGGCGGCGATGGGCACCACCGAGAAGCCCAGCAGGGTGACGGCGCTGACGAGGGCGACGAACAGGGCTAGCAGCGCCGCCCGGCCGCCGGGCTGGGCCATGCGGGTGAGCAGGGCCCCCCGGATGCCCGAGACGTCGTCGACCTCGACGGGCACCGAGCGGCTCGGTTGGGCCCGCGACGGACGGCCCCCCTCGCCGGGGGCACCGGCGGCGGGCCGCGGCGGGAACAGCTTGCCGAGGAGACCTCCTGAGCCCGTCGCCGCCGCACCCTTGCCCGCGGTTGGCTTGGACCCGGACCCCTTGAGCCCCGTGCCCTTGGCCGCCGGGGCGGCGGCGGCCGTCCGGGCCGGTCGCGCGGACTCCGAGCGCCGGGCCGCCTCGATGCGCTTCTGGCGGCTGATCCGCTCCTGGCGGTTGCGGGCCTGGCGGCGGCGCTTGGCCGCGTCCTTGTCAGCAGCCACGAGGTGAGCTCCGGCGGTGGGCGCGGCGGCGGGTGGACACGATCACGGGCGCGAACCTAGTGAACCGTCACCGGTCCCCCACCGCCCGTGCCCGCCGAGCCGTACCCGGAGGTGTCAACCCGTGACGTGCTGGCGGATCCAGGTGTGCATGGCGATGCCGGCGGCCACCGCGGCGTTGATCGAGCGGGTCGAGCCGAACTGGGCGATGGAGCGCACCTCGTCGGTGATCGCCTTGGCGCGTGGCGAGAGGCCCGGACCCTCCTGGCCGAAGAGGAGGACCACGGATCGAGGGAGCCCGCCGCGCTCGAGGGGGCGGGCCCCGGGCAGGTTGTCGACCCCCACGATGGGCAGATCGCGGGTGGCGGCCCAGGTGTCGAGGTCGTCGAGGCTCGGGTGGTGGCGGACGTGCTGGTAGCGGTCGGTGACCATGGCGCCCCGCCGGTTCCACCGCTTGGCCCCCACGATGTGGACCTCGGCGGCGAGGAAGGCGTTGGCGGTGCGCACGACCGAGCCGATGTTGGGATCGTGGTGCCAGTTCTCGATGGCCACGTGGAACGGGTGCCGGTGCCCGTCGAGCTCGGCGACGATGGCCTCGAGGTGCCAGTAGCGGAAGCGGTCGGCGACGTTGCGGCGGTCACCGGTGGCGAGCAGCTCGGGGTCGAGGCGCGGGTCCCCGGGCCAGGGCTCGGGATGGGGGCCGACGCCGACGGGGCCGTCGGTGGCCCACTCGGTGGGCCCGGGCCCGCCCGTGTCCACCGGGTCAGCCGGCCAGGCGATCGGCGAAGGCAGCCAGGTGGGCCTCGTCCACCGGCAGCCCGGGTTCGGCGGGCCCGATGGCGGAGGAGTAGCCCACCAGATCACCCGAGCGCACCAGGCCGCCGGCGACGGCCGAGCCCTCCTCGACGAGGGCGGCCAGGACCGCCTCGTCGCCGACTCCGGCCACCTCGGTCATCGTGGTCCCGGGCTGGCAGGTGACCAAGCCGTCGCTCACCTGGGCGAAGAAGGCCTCGGCGGCGGACTCGTCGAAGAAGCGGAGGATGGTCTGCTGGAAGGTCACGGCGTCGTCCCCGGTGCCCTGCAGCAGGGCTTGCGACGCCTGTTCCTCCCATGCGGCCTCGATGAACACGTCCTCGCAGAGGTCGCCGTCGAAGGACCCGTCGCCCAGGCTGTCGTCGGGGACGTAGCCCTCCCCCAGCTCGGTCGGGTCCGCCAGGAGCTCGGCGAGGGGGCTGTCGTTGGGCGGCAGGTTCGGACTGGTGGTGGTGGGGGCGTCGTCGTCGCTGGTGGTGGTCGGCTGGTCCTCGCCCGCCGTCGTGGTCGAGGCGTCCTCGGTCG
>NZ_DATLXO010000191.1:0-4243 GCF_035575815.1 Iamia sp. | reverse complement strand
GGGCAGAGCGGCCCGGCTGTCGGGGTCGGCCAGGTCGGCCTCGACCACCTCGGCCCGCACGCCGTGGGCGGCGACCAGGTCGGCCGCCAGGGCCCGCATCTCGTCGCCCCGCCGGGCCACCAGGGTGACGCCCCGGCCCCTGCGAGCGAGGTCCCGGGCGATCTCGGCCCCGATGCCCGACGAGGCGCCGGTGACGATGCAGGTGCCGGCGTCCGACGGTGGGGGCAGGGCCATCGCCGGATCGTAGGGGCCCTCAGTGCGCCTACCGCTGGTCGTCCCACTCCCGGGCGATGGTGGACTGGCTGGCTGTCGCCAGCAGGGTGCCGTCGTCGGCCCACAGGTGGACGAGGCCGTGGCCGAAGCCCCGGTCGAGGGCGTGCACCTCGATGTCGACGAGGATCCACTCGCTCGGCACCAGGCGCACCACCCGCAGCGTGTTGTCGAGGCTGTTGCCGCCGACGTGGCGACCCAGGGCCTGGCTGGTGCCGAACGGGACGTAGTCGCCGAGCACCGCGAGCTTGGCCGCGGTGGTCTCGGGCAGGTCCGCCATCCGGGCCCACAGCGCGGAACGCCCGCCGGGCAGCGGCGTGGCGTCGAAGCGGTCCATCTGGCGGCCGCGGGCCAGGCGGAGCTCGATGCGACGCATGATCGACTCGTGGGAGTCGTCGAGGCGCGACGGCCGCAGGTCGCAGTCCTCGGGCGGGGGCACGTCGGGCATGGTGGCGAACTGCCCTCGGACGGCCAGGTCACGGTCGCCGAGGGCGGCGTTGACGGTGAGCACCTCGGTGTCGCCCACCCGGGCGACGGCCCGGGCCTGGCTCACGGTCTTGCCGTCGACCGGGACGGTGACGTCGATGTCCATCACCGACGGCGGTCGGGCGTAGGAGAGGTACTGGGCGGTGCCCCACACGAGGGGCCGACCCGTCGTCGCCTCGAGGGCCTGAATGGCGGCACCGAGGCCGCAGCCGCCGAAGAGGAACCCGTGGCCGGTGCACAGGTGGGGTTCGACCGGCAGGTACCACCGGTGCGGGTTGTGGGTGGTCTGGAGGCCGAGGAACGGCGCCGGATCCATGGACGGCGACCCTACGCGGCCCTCGCGCCCAGTCCGCACCCCCGGGATCGGCGGTACAGTCGGGCGCCGTGGACCTCGGGCTCTCGACCAGGACAGCCGCCGTCGCCGCCGCGTCGGCCGGGCTCGGCCTCGAGGCCGCCCGGGCCCTGGCCCGCGAGGGCGTCACCGTGGCGATCTGCGGCCGCGACCGAGCCCGGGTCGAGCGGGCGGCGGCCCGCATCGGCGAAGGCGCGGTGCCCCTCGTCGCCGATGTGTCCTCGCCCGAGGGCGCCACCGACTTCGTCGCCCAGGCCGTCGACGCCCTGGGCCGGGTCGACATCCTCGTCGCCAACGCCGGCGGCCCCCCATCGGGCACCTTCGCCACCACCCCGCTCGAGGCCTACCTCCCCGCCCTGTCGCTCAACCTGCTCTCGACCGTCGCCATGTGCCATGCCGCGGTTCCGCCCATGGCGGCGCGGGGCTGGGGCCGCGTCGTCGCCATCACCTCGGCGTCGGTGCGCCAGCCCATCCCCACGCTGATCCTCTCCAACACCGAGGCCAGTACCCCGCCGGAGAGGTCGGCTTCGACCAGCGCCGAGCCTCGGAGCGCGGCGGCGGTCATCAGCGCCGTGGTCGTCACCCCCGGGGCTCCGCGCAATGACGCCACCGACACGACGCTCACCGCTCGCCCCGCTCACCGGTGCCATCGGCTTCCGCCAACCTATGAGCCGTCGAAGGACCGGCAGTGGCAGTCGGGTCGGCGATCGGTCGTCGCTCGTCAAGCATGGGGTCTCCTCGTCGGAGCGGGCACGGCGAGAGCCGTCACCGTTGGTTTTGCGACGGTCGGCCCGGTGACGGTCAGGCTGACGAGACCGAAGCTCCGTGGTCACGGAAACCCGACCTAGCGATACCCGAGAAGGTCTGGCTCCACGCCTCCTAGGTGTTCTTCCTGTTCACCCGGCATCTGGAGGGTCACGAGGCCAGCGGAAGGTGGCGGAGTCGGAGTTCGGCGCGCCACCGTTGCTGGCACAACACACGGGGCTCGACGTCGTGTTCGGCCGCGACCTCGGCCAGCCGTTCGCCCCCGACCCGGGTGCGGAGAATGACCCGGAGCATCGGCGCCGAGATGGCCCCTTGTCGGCGGGCCCGGTCTAGGTCCTCGATCAACAGTCGACCCAGGACCACCTGCTCCGGTGATGAGTGGCCATCAACAGGGTCGGTGTCGATCGGGAGCGAAGATGTCGGCGCCTCGATGAGGCGGTGCTGGCGGTACCTCTTGCGGGTGTCGAGCAACACGTTGGCCGCCACCGAGCCGTGCCGCGTCCGGGGGTAGGTGCGGATCCGTTCCCACGCGAGCGACACCAGCTCGACCAGGGCGGCGGGGTCGTCGTTGCCGGTCGAGCGAGCCAAGTGGATAAGGCCAGGCACCATCGATTGCAGGAGCGTTCGGGCGGCGAGCTGGTCATCGGGAGCAAGGCCCGCCAACGCGGCGAGAAGCGCCGGCGCCCGGTTCGGGTCCCGTCTCGCCTCCAGCAACGCGTCGAGGTCGGCCAGTCCCTCCAGGACCGGGTGGAGTTGAGCCCAGCGGGTGAGCGCCCGCCGCCCCCGAGGTGAGGTGGCGAGCTCAGCCCACTCGCGATCGAGCTGTCCCAGGATCGGTTCCATTGGAGATCTCCTCGTGTCAGATGGACACGGAGACGATCCGCGACGCACGTCCCGGTCAGGTTCCGGTTGCGATTCCGGCGCGCTGAGAATCTCAGGCACCTCAAGCCCAGGGTCCCGAACCGGTGCCCGGTCAAGTTCCTCGCGCCTGGTGCGCCGAGCTCGGATGCGCCAAGGCAACGACGGACCGGGGGGCACCGGTCGCGTCGCACACGCGCTGTGGGGGCCTCGACGCATCGCTCGGAGCCTCGCAACCGCCTCAGCGCCGAGACGGCACGGTGACCGTCCCGAGGCGATGCCCGTACGGGCTCCGGGGCGCGGCGCGTGCTCGGCACCCCCGAGAGGGGTTGGCGGGTCCCGGAACGGTTCCGGTTGAAGCACCGGGGCCCCCAGCGGAAACCATCTCGCGACACCGCCGTCACCTCGCAGGCCTAGAGAGCCATGGAGCGTGCCCCCTATGACCTTGAGTTCGCCGCCGCGGACCACCCCGACCCAAAGGTGCGCCACGCCGGCTTCAGCCTGAATCACCCGTATGTGGAGCAGTGCTGGGGCGCGGTGCTGGGACCGAGCGGTGTTGCCGTCCTTCGCCGCCTCCCGGTGCTGTGGGCCGACCACGAACCGGCCCGCATCCCCGCCGGTGAACTGGCCCGCTCCCTCGGCCTGGGCCGGGGCACCGGGGCCAACAGCCGTCTGCAACACGCCCTCGACCGCACCACCCGCTTCGGCCTCGCCGACTGGACCGAGCCGGGGCGGGCGCTGCGGGTCTACACCGAGGTCCCACCACTCGATCGCCACCGGCTGGCCCAGCTACCCGACTGGTCCCATCGGGCCCACGACCGGCTCCTCACCGAACACATCGACCAGCTCGCTCGCACTCCCGCAGCGCCAACTCAAGCACCGCCGACCATCACCGAACGCCTCGACCGCCTCCAGCAGCCACCGGCCCCCCACCGCAGCTCGCCGGTGATCAGCCGATGAGCCTCCAGCGCCGCCACGGCCACCCCGGAAAGCCCGTCGACCCAGCCGTCCACGTCGCCCCTGAAGGGCAGATCCGGAGATCACACACTTGCAGGTTCCCCTTCGGGAAACCTGTGGGCGGTCGTGCGAGGACCGTTTCGTGAGGTTCACCGTCACCCCGCTGGGCGGTGCCCGGAGAGATGTAGGGCGAGTGGTCGACGGCATCGTTCGTTACCTCCAGCCGAAGGCTCTCACGGGTCACTCACCGGACGGCCCGACACGGGGCGGCCCGACACGGGGCGGCATCGAGGGACCATCCCGTTACTACGCCGACAGCGGGGAGGAGCCGGGCCGTTGGCTCGGTCGTGCTGCTGACTTGGCGGACCTGCGCGGCGAGGTCCAACGCGATGACTTCGCGGCCGTCCTCTCCGGGCGGGACGGCCAGTTCCAACGGTCGGTGCACGGTCCCGGTCATGATGACCGGTGCTGTTGACGCCCACCGACCGTTGGAGACCCCAGGATGCCAGGCGCGCCGTTGTCGTTGCCCGAACGCGAAGAGATCAGCGTCGTGCT
>NZ_DATLXO010000190.1:0-14725 GCF_035575815.1 Iamia sp. | reverse complement strand
TCAGGCGGTGGTGCCCGGTGCGGCGGCGGCGTCGAGGGCGGTGATCTCGTCGTCGGTGAGCTCGAGGCCGGCGGCGGCGACGTTCTCCTCGAGGTGGCCCACCGAGCCGGTGCCGGGGATGGGCAGGATCACCGGCGAGTGGGCGAGCAGCCAGGCCAGGGCGACCTGGCTCGGAGCGGCACCGAGGCGGTCGCAGGCGGCGCGCAGGGCGTCGTGGTCGCGGGCGAGGGTGCCGGTGGCCAGTGGGAACCAGGGGATGAAGCCGATGCCCTCGGCGGTGCAGACGTCGAGGACCTCTTCCCACCCCCGGTCGACGAGGTTGTAGCGGTTCTGCACCGTGGCGATGGGGGTGACCGCCTGGCAGTGGTGCAGCTCGTCGACGGTGACCTCCGAGACGCCGATGTGGCGGATCTTGCCCTCGGCCCGGAGCTCGAGCATGGTGCCGAGGGAGTCCTCGGCCGGCACCTCGGGGTCGATGCGGTGCAGCTGGTAGAGCGGGATCGTCTCGAGGCGCAGGCGGCGCAGGCTGCCCTCGCAGGCCTCACGGATGTGGTCGGGCCGGCCGCACGGCGTCCACTCGTCGGGTCCGCTGCGGGTGAGACCGGCCTTGGTGGCGATGATCACATCGTCGGGGTAGGGGCTGAGGGCGTCGCCGATGATCTCCTCGCTCACGACCGGGCCGTAGGAGTCCGCGGTGTCGATCAACGTGGTGCCCAGCGCAACGGCTCGGCGGACGACGCGGACGGCCTCGTCGCGGTCGGCGGGCGGGCCCCAGATGCCCCCGCCGGTGATGCGCATCGCTCCGAACCCGAGACGGTCGACCCGGGTGTCGCCGCCGATCAGGAACAGGCCGGAGGCGGCTGCGTCGGGCGTGGTGGTGCTGGTGGGGGGCATCGCTTCAGTGTGGCGAGGAGGACCGGGAATCCGAACGCCTCCGGTGTGACTGTCGTGAGCCCCTGGTCGGGCCGGGGGTGGGAGGCTGGGGGCGTGCGCACCGAGGCGGTGGAGGTGGTGGTGGGGGTCGACGAGGTCGACCTCGCCTCCGGGTTGCTGTGGGGCGCGGGTGTCACCGCCATCGCCGAGCACCCCCTGGTCGACCGCACCGGGCCCGAGGGTGCCGTGCGGCTGCGGACCGACGTGCCCCCGGGCGGCGTCGAGTCGGTGCGGGCGGTCGTGGGGCCGCGGTGGCCGGTCGCGGTGGTCGCGATCGACGACGGCGGGCTCGACGCGTGGCGGGCCCACGCCGCGGTCGTCACCGTCGGCCGGCGGCTGGTGATCCGCCCCCCGTGGGTGCCCCTCGACCCCGTGGCGACCGACGCCGTGGTGATCGCGATCGACCCCGCGCGCACGTTTGGCCACGGCGCCCACGCGACGACCCGCCTGTGCCTCGAGGTCGTGGAGCGTCGGGTGGGCGACGGTGGGGCGCGCACGGTGCTCGATGTCGGCTGTGGCAGCGGGGTGCTCGCGGTCGCGGCGGCGCGGCTCGGGGCCACCTCGGTGGTGGCGGTCGACGTCGACCCGGTCGCCGTGGCCGTGACCGAGGCCAACGCCGAGCGCAACGGCGTCGCCGGTCTGATCGACGCGCGGACGGTCTCCGGCGAGGATGCGGCCGATCCGCTCGGTCCGGTGCCGGGCGCCAGTGACCTGGTGGTGGCCAACATCGGCGCCGCCGCTCTGGTGGCCCTGGCGCCGGCCCTCGCGGCGCGCGTCGCCCCTGGCGGCACCCTCGTCGTGAGCGGCCTGCTCGACCCGCCGCCACCTCGGGTCACCGCCGCCTTCACCTCGTTGCGAGTCGTCGAGCAGCACACCTGCGACGGGTGGACCGCCCTCGTCCTCGCGCCCGATCGACGATGGGTGCCGTGGAGTCAAGCGGTGGAGCGCCGTCGTGCCCTCAGCGAGTAGGTGAGTGGGAACCGCGCCGCGCCCTCGGGGAATCGGTACAGCCTGTCGCGGCCCCGCTCGAGCCACGGGGTCGGGGCGGGTGTCACATCGAACTCGTGGAACAGCTCGATCTCGAGGTCCACTGAGAGGATCGAGGACAGGACGTCGGAGATGGAGTGGAGTCGCTCGAAGGCCGCGGTCTGGACGAGCGGGTGACCGGGTGCGGCGTAGCTGACGCGGCCCCCCTCGTCCCAGCGCTGGAAGGGAGCGTCGATGGCGTCCTGGCCGATGGTCTTGCCGTCCTCGATCAGCGCGACCCACATCGGGTGCAGCTCGACGAGGTACAGCACGCCGCCGGGCCGAAGGAGCGACCGCACCACCCCCGCCCACCGTCGGACATCCGGCAACCAGCCCAGAGCGCCGATGCCGGTGTAGACGACGTCAAAGGTGCGGCCGGCCAGCGCGGTGGAGGCGGTGTAGACGTCGGACTCGACCCACTCCATCGGGAGGCTGCACGACGCCGAGAGCTCGCTCGCAAGGTGAAGCGCGGTGGGCGAGAAGTCCACGCCCACGACCTTCGCTCCCCGCCGAGCCCAGCTGATGGTGTCGGTGCCGATGTGGCACTGCAGGTGCACCATGTCGAGCCCGTCGACCGGGCCCAGCTCGATGGCCTCCCATGGCCGCAGGTCGTCGCGACCGTCGACCAAGCCTTGGACGTCGTAGAGCTCGGTGGAGGGATGGAGAGCCGCCATCTCTTCCCAGAGCGCCCGGTTGGTGGTGCGCCAGTCGGGCTCGGAACAACCGACTGCCACCATGGTCGGATCGTACCGGGTGGACAGGGCGCCCAGCGGCCACGTACCGGTCCTTGATCGGCGCCGACGGACCGTCGTGTCGTTCGTGACGGTTACCGACCGTTCCCCGCCAGGATGGCAACGGCAATGCTCGGGCAACCGAGCGGCGTCCTCAGGCTCGTTCAGATGCTGAGGACGTGGCGGATCATCGTGCGACCGTGCCCGTCGGGCCACTGCTCGGTCACCCGGGCATCGAGGCTGGCGGCGACGCGCCGCGAAGCGGCGTTCTCGGCATCGGCGATGATGTGCGCGCGCCGGGCGCCCGTGTGGTCACCGAGGAACCGCACGACTCGTACTTCTTTCTGCTCCCGCTCTGACCCGTGCCGGCCACTGCGCCGACATCGGTTGGAGATCGCGAGCCGCGACGCCGGCCCCAAGCCGTGCGACGATGGCGCATGGCCATGCTTGAGGAGGGTCGATGCGGTGACCGTCGGAGTGCCGGACCTGGCCGCCGGTCTTCGGGTTCTACGGTGCTGGGCCCACCGCATGGCCTGGCGGAACGACGAGATCGGCCAAGCGGGGCTGGAGCTCCCCGACGGTGAAGCGGAGCTCGCCCTCACCACGGAACAGGGTCACGAGCCGAACTGGCTGGTCGACTCGGTCGACGCCGCGGTCGAGGTCTTCCGACCAGCGAGTCGGGCTGATGGCGGCCACGTAGATCGCCGCCGGGTGGCCGTACCCACGACCGTTGCCGAGGATCCGGGTGAATCCGCCGCGACCCAGGCCGTGGTGAGCATCGACGATGTCGTCAGCTCGACCCGCACTGCAGGCAAGGGGCGGGGCGAGCGGACCGGTGGGTGCCGATGGCTGCCGCTCACAGCCAGACCGTCCACAATGGTGCCGTGTCGCCTCACCGCATCGTTGCCATCGCTCTCACCGTCGTCCTCGCCGTCGGCTGCAGCTCCACCTCGGAAGACGACGACGCCGGGGCCGGCCCCGACGGCGACGACGACGCGAGCGCCACGACGGCGGACCCAAGCGCCACGACCGCGGTCGAGAGCAGCACCAGCAGCGAGAGCAGCACCACCACGACCACGGCACCGCCGCCCGCGGAGCTCCCCGGGGGCGGCAGGGAGATCTTCCCCCGGTACCGGGTGGTGGCGAACTACGGCAACGCCGAGTCCTCGGCCATGGGCATCCTCGGTCAGAGCACCCCCGAGCAGGCGGCCGAGCGGCTCGCGGTGGCGGCCGCGCCGTTCGAGCAGCCCGACCGGCCCGTCCTCCCGGCCTTCGAGCTCATCGTCTCGGTCGCACAGGGCTCCCCCGGCTCCGACGGCAACTACAGCGTCCCGACCGATGACGCGCTCGTGCTCCGGTGGCTCGCGGCGGCCCGGGAGGCCGGCATGCTGCTGATCCTCGACATCCAGCCCGGCACCTCGCACTTCTTGCCCGAGGTCCAGCGCTTCGAGGAGTTCCTGCGCCAGCCCGATGTGGGCCTCGCCCTCGACCCCGAGTGGAGGATGGGGCCCGGCGAGGTGCCGGGCACAGTGATCGGCGGGGTGGATGCCGCCGAGGTCAACGAGGTCTCGGCCTGGCTCGCCGACATCGTCGAGGAAGACGACCTCCCCGAGAAGCTCTTCGTCCTCCACCAGTTCACCGAGTCGATGATCACCAACCGGCCCGACGTGGTCGATCGGCCGGGACTGGCCACCGTCTACCACGTCGACGGCTTCGGCGGGCGCGACGTCAAGCTGGAGAAGTACGAGCTCCTGAAGGGCACGCCGCCCTTCGCCACCGGCCTGAAGCTGTTCTACGACGAGGACATCAACATGTTCGCCCCGGCTGACGTGCTGGCCCTGGAGTCACCCCCCGACCTGATCACCTACCAATGACCCTCGGCGGGGGCGTCCCGCGCTGCCCGCCTGTCAGGGACGCTCAGGCGTCAGGGCCGCCCTGGCGGCCGTGCTTCCAGTAGCCGCGCACCGCGGTGTGGGAGCGAGGCAGCTCACGGTCGTCGAAGAGGTGGCGCCGGATGCGCTGCATGGACGCCGCCTCGCCCGCGGCCCACACCCGGACGCCGTTGACCAGGTCCGTGTCGCGGACGGCGGTGACGAGCGCGTCGCCGGGAGGCGCGCCGGGCGGCAGGTCGCACCACTCGACGGCGGCCCGGCGACGGTCGGGCAGCGGGGACCGGGCGTCAGGGTCGGCGACCTCGATGAGGACCTGCACGGGGGTCTCGTCGGGCAGGGCCTCGAGCAGCTGGCTGATGGCGGGGACGGCGGTCTCGTCTCCGGCCAGGAGGAAGGCGGGCGCGTCGAGGTCGAAGGCGTAGCCGCGACCGGGACCGGAGATCGCCGCCGAATCACCGGGCCCGGCCGCTTCCGCCCACCCGCACGCGACCCCAGCACCGTGGAGGACGACGTCAAGCTCGAGCTCGAGCGCCTCGGGATCGACCCGACGGGGCGTGAACGTGCGGATCGTGGCGCGGCGCCCGTCGGGCAGGAGGAACTCGTTGCGCTCCCAGGTCGGCATCGCCAGCTCCCGCGTGCCGGGCGAGGGGAGCAGCAGCCGCACGCTCGCCGCCGGGTCGCCGACGGTCAAGCCCTCGAGGTCGGGGCCGGCCAGGGTGATGCGCACCATGCGGGGGGTCAGCGGCTCGACACGGCGCACCGCTACGCCTCGAAAGCGCGGCGGTTCACGCCGGGTGCGCACCGTGGTGGCGTCCTCCTCAGCACGACTCATGGTACCCACCCTCGCGCGACCCGACCGTCGGAAACCTCCTGGGCCGTCTGACCCGCCGCCGGTAGGGTCGGAACATCGCCCGTCGCACCGGGGTCGGATCGGCCCAGGCGGAGCTGGACGCCGCCACCGCCGGTCTGGCGTCGGGCGCGAACGGCGCCGATGACCGCTACGCCGAGGCTCTGGAGCGATGGCTGGCGGTGGGCGCGGCCGACCTCGATGCCCGCCTCGGGGGCGTGCTGGCCGACATCGGGCTCACCGAGTCGGTGGTCGACCAGCCCACCTCCACCCTCTCGGGTGGCGAGGCGGCGCGCCTCGAGCTGGCCGGTGTGCTGCTCACCCGCGCCGATGTCCTGCTCCTCGACGAGCCCACCAACGACCTCGACTTCGACGGCCTGGCCCGCCTCGAAGCCTTCGTCGCCGCCCACCGCGGAGCAGTGGTCGTCGTCTCCCACGACCGCGCCTTCCTCGAGCGCACCGTCACCGGCGTCATCGAGCTCGACGAGCACGAGCGCACGGCGCGGACCTTCGCCGGCGGCTGGCTGGCCTACCTCGACGAGCGGGCCACCGCCCGCCGCCACGCCGAGGAGGCCTACGCCACCTTCGCCGCCACCCGAGACGAGCTGAAGGGCCGCTCCCAACGGGTGCGGGAGTGGTCGACCCAGGGCGCGTCGAAGGCGAAGAGGTCGGGCGAGACCGACAAGTTCATCCGCCACCACGACGTGCAGACGAGCGAGAAGCTGGCCGGCAAGGCGGCCCGGGCCGACAAGGTGCTCGAGCGCCTCGACGTGGTCGACAAGCCCTTCGAGGGATGGGAGCTGCGCCTGGAGCTGGCCCAGGCCGAGCGCAGCGGCGCCGTCGTGGCCCGCCTGGAGGGCGCCGTGGTCGACCGAGGCGGCGTCCATGCGACCGATCCAGTCGGTGCGGCGGGCGCCGTCGACAGCGCCGGAGGAGCGGGCTTCCGGTTGGGACCGGTCGACCTGGAGGTGCGCTCCGGTGACCGGCTCGTGGTGTCGGGCGCCAACTGGCTGGTGCTCGACGAGCCGACCAACCACCTGGACCTGGCCGCCATTCCGCAGCTGGAATCGGCGTTGGCCACCTGGAGCGGCACGCTGCTCGTGGTCTCCCACGACCGCCGCTTCCTCGACTCGGTGACGACCGACCGCACCCGCCACGTTCGCCTCCACGCCGGCGCCGTCACCGAGTCCGGCTGACGTCCGGAGGGCGGGCTCCGGGTCAGGGTTCGAGGCGGACCCGGGGTCGGCCGTCGACCACGGTGACGGTCGCGGGGACGCCCAGCAGATCGATGGCATCGCCCCGGGCCTGACCCTGCAGCTCGAGCACCTGGCCCTTCTGCGGACCGGAGAGGATCGTCAGCTCGATCGCAGTGCCACCGTCAGGCCGGTCCCGGGCCTCGACGACGATGGCGTCATAGGTGCCGTCGGGCAGGGGAGCGTCCGCCATCGCCGCCAGCCTGCCACGTCGCTCGGCGCCTACCCGTCGCCGAAGTGACGGAGAGGGTAGCGGACGGGCCCCCGACGATCGCGAACCCTTGTCCGGCAAGGCGATCCGCGGCGAGGGTGCTTGACCTGGCTGTCTCCATCGACTCAGATGCTCGGGCGTTCGGACAGCGAACGCAGATGTCCACAATCTCAGGAGGTTGGCCCGTGGCCAACGTGACCAAGGCCGATTTCATCGCTCAGGTGGCGGCGCAGGCCGACACCGACAAGACGACCGCTGCGGCCGTCATCAAGGCGTTCGAGGACACCGTCGCGGCGACGGTGAAGAAGGGCGACTCGATCGTCCTGACCGGGTTCCTCAAGTTCGAGCAGGGCCAGCGCAAGGCCGGCGTCGCTCGCAACCCGCAGACCGGTGAGCAGGTGAAGACCAAGGCCAAGAAGTACCCCAAGGTCAGTGCCATGACCTCGCTCAAGAAGGTCGTCAACAACGAGACCCCGGCCCCCAAGCTGGCCAAGGTCTGATCCCCGACCGCATTCGTCGCTGACGGGGAGGGCCCTACGGGGTCCTCCCCGTTGCGCGCCCGGGCTCGGTCCGTCACTCCGCGGCACGGCCCGTTCGTCGCTCAGACGGGGACGGAGGCGGCGGCGCGGTCGCGGTCGTCGCCGGCGCCGACGGCCAGGTGGCGCACCAGCGCGCTGAGGGTGCGGGTGGCCTGGCGGGTCGACTGCAGGCCGGCCCCCAGCTCGATCGACACCAGGCCGTGCACGCCGCTCCACATCTCGAGGGCCAGCTCGTCGGCCCGCTGCGGGGTGAAGCGTCCGGCGTCGATGGCCCGCTGGACGGCGTCGACCAGCACGAGGAACGTGCTGAGGGCGGCCATCTGGTCGTCGGGGTCGGTGAGGGCATCGGTCACGGGACGCGAGAACATCACCGTGAACAGGTGGGGGTCGGCGAGGGCGTGGCGCCGGTAGGCACGGGCGAGCCCGGCCAGGTCGGCGACGGGATCGGTGGAGGGTCGGACGCGCCCGAGACGGGTGGCCAGGTGGCGGAAGCCCTCGATGCACACGGCGCGCAGCAGCTCGGGCTTGCCCCCGAAGTGGGTGTAGACGGCCATGGTCGAGGTGCCGACCTCGGCCGCCACCTTGCGCACGCTGATCGCTCCCGGCCCGCCCTCGCAGAGCATCCGGGCGGCGGCGGTGATGAGCTCGGCCCGGGTGTCGACGGATGGGTCGATGGGGGTTTCGGCAGGGGGCTCAGCCTCGGCGGGCGGATCGGACCTGGTGGACATGGTTGACATGGTTCCACAACGTCGTTATGGTCAGTCCACAACGGTGTTATGAGAGGTCGCCGACCACGGTGACCCGGTGCACCCGACCCCGGAGGTCCCCCGATGGCAGTCCAGACCACCAACCCGTACCTGGAGGGGCCCTTCGCCCCGGTGGCCGAGGAGGTCACCGCCACCGACCTCGCCGTCGTGGGCGCCCTGCCCCCCGAGCTCGACGGGCGCTACCTGCGCATCGGGCCCAACCCCATGGAGGGCACGGTCGGGGACCCCGCCGCCCACCACTGGTTCACCGGCGACGGCATGGTGCACGGCATCCGGCTCCGCGACGGGCGGGCCGAGTGGTACCGCAACCGCTGGGTCCGCTCCACCCGCGTCAGCACGCTGCTCGGCGAGGAGCCGGCGCCGGGCGAGCGCCACGGTGCCATGGACACGGTGAACACCAACATCATCGGCCACGCGGGGACGACCCTGGCCCTGGTCGAGGCGGGGGCCCGCCCCGTCGAGCTCACCGAGGAGCTCGCCACCGTGCGCCACACCGACCTGGGCGGCACCCTGCCCAACGGCTTCACCGCCCACCCGAAGCGCGACCCGCTCACCGGTGAGCTCCACGCCGTGGCCTACCACTGGTCGGTGCCCCACCTGCAGTACATCGTCGTCGGCACCGACGGCCGGGTGCGCAAGGTCGTCGAGGTGCCCGTCGACGACGGCCCCATGGTGCACGACATGTCACTCACCGAGCGCTTCGCGGTCGTCTACGACCTGCCCGTCACCTTCGACCTCGAATCCGCGGCGTCCGGTGCCTCGTTCCCCTACGCCTGGGCACCGGGGCGCGCCGCCCGCCTCGGGGTGCTGCCGCGGGAGGGCACCGCGGCGGACATCCGGTGGTTCGAGGTCGAGCCCTGCTACGTGTTCCACCCCCTGAACGCCTACGACGAGCCCGGCGCGGACGGGGGCGAGGGGCGCATGGTGCTTCACGTCATCCGCCACGAGCGGACCTTCGACGCCGATCGGTCCGGACCGGCCGACGTGACTCCCACCCTGTGGCGCTGGACCGTCGACCTCGACCGGGGCACGGTCACCGAGGAGCAGCTCGACGATCGCGCTCAGGAGTTCCCCCGCGTGGCCGAGAGCCGCGTCGGGCGACCGGCCCGCTACGGCTGGGCCGCCGAGCTGGGCTTCACCGGCCCCGGCGACTTCGGCGCCGGATCGAACATCATCCGCCACGACCTCGCCGCCGGCACCGTCGACCGCCACCCCGCCGGCGCCAGCCGCCAGGTCGGCGAGGCGGTGGCCATCGCCCGCGACGGCGCACCGGCCGACGCCGAGGACGACGCCTGGATCATGAGCCTGGCGCATGATCGCGACACCGATCGCGGCGAGCTCGTCGTCTGGGCCGCCGATGCCCCCGGCGCCGAGCCCGTCGCCCGGGTCCCCCTCCCGGCGCGGGTCCCCTTCGGCTTCCACGGCAGCTGGATACCCACCGCCCGATAGAGGCCGAGCGGATAGGGAGGCCGTGGCCCGCGCGGCCCGGCGAGCGAAGCGAGCCAAGAGCGGGCAAGCACGGTTCTCTGGCCCTTCTCGGAGCCGCCAGGCGACGAGGAGCAAGCGAAGTGGTGACCTATCCGCTGAGGCTCATAGGGGACTAGCGGTCGGTGGGCAGGCGGGCGAAGAGCTCGGCACCACTGCGGCCCACGCGCCGGCCGGCGACGGCGGCCTCGTCACCGATGCGGCGGTGGAAGCGGACCCGTTCGGCGCCGTCGTCGGCGGCGGTGATCGCCATCGTCGACTCGAACTGGCTGCGATGGGCCTCGAGGGCGGCGATCTTCGCCTCCAGCGCACCGCGGTCGACCGTCTCGGCGTGGTCTGCCTCGTCGGCCTCGAAGAGCAGCAGGGCCCTGGGCCGGTGGTGGACGAGGCCGTGGTCGGGGAAGAAGTGGGGGTCGCGCGCTGCGACCAGGGCCTCGACCACGAGGAACCCGGCGGCCCGGTGATCAGGGTGGAGCCGGTGGCGCGTCCAGGGGTCGTGGCCGACTAGCACGTCGGGGCGCAGCCGGCGGATGGCGGCGGCGACCTCCGAGGTGGCCTCGCGGTCGGCCACCAGCTCACCGTCGACCCGGCCGAGGAAGACGACCTCGCCCCGGACCCCGAGGGCGACGGCAGCGTCGCCCTGCTCGGCCCGGCGGGTCGCGACCAGGGTCTCGGTCTCGGCGTCAGGGTCCCACGTGCCCTTCGACCCGTCGGTGGCCACCAGCATCGACACCTCGCAGCCCGCCGCCGCCCACCGGGCGAGCGTGGCGCCGGCACCGAACTCGACGTCGTCGGGGTGCGCCCCCACCGCCAGGGCCCGCCCCGGGACCGGCAGGTCGCGCGAGCGGATCGTCACCGGCCGGACGGGCCGCACGCCCGGGCCAGCTCGGCGTCGGTGGGCAGGTCGAGGTCGCCGGGCAGGTCGACGTCCCACCCGAGTCGGGCATCGTGGACGACACGGACGGCGAGGCCGAGGCGCGCCGCCTCGACGCGGTGGCGGGCGAAGGAGCCGGGGCCGTAGGCGAAGCGGAACCCGCACCCGGCGGGCAGGACGATCACGTTGGTGCCCTCGGCGTGGCGGTCGGGGACGATGGTGATCGACGTCGGCTCCGCCGCGTCGGGCTGGGCCAGGGTGGCCAGGCCCCGGGCCAGGGGCAGGTCGGCGTGGGCGACGACCACCCGGGTGGCCCCGGCCGCCTCGACCGCGGCCACCCCGGCCTCGACCGCACCGTCGAGGCCCAGTCCGGGCGTCCAGCCCACGGTGACGCCCAGGCCCGTGGCCCAGTCGGCCACCACCGGGTCGTCGCACACCACCGTGACGGCCAGAGGCGCCGCCGCGGCCACCACGTGGGCGGCCATGCTGCGGGCCAGGGCGGCCCGCGCCGCCGGGTCGAGGGCCGCGGCGAGGCGCACCTTGGCGGCGTGGAACGCCTTGACCGGGACCACGACGGCAGCCGTCACCGGGCCGAGGCTACCGGTGCCCTCGACCCGGCCCGCGCTGCGACCGCCGAGGTGTCGTCGACCCGGGGCCCGTCGGGGTCGATGACCCGTGCGGCCGGTCAGCCGTCCTCGTCGATCACCTGCTGCAGCTTGGTGTCGGCGTCGGTGACGAGGGTCTCGAGCAGCTCGCGGTCCGGGGGTCGGGAGTCGAAGTCCGCGTCGACCCCGCCGGTGACGCCGAGCGAGGAGAGGATGCCGTCGCGCTCCCAGAGGACCAGCAGCGACGACAGCTCGAACGGGATCGGCTCGGTGAGGTCGAAGGTGATCTCGACCGTGAGGCTGTCGTCGCCGACCTCGACCTGATCGGGTTCATCGAAGCGCAGCTCGCCGGCGCCGTCCTCGTCCTCGAAGCCGATCTCGCCGCACACCTCCAGCACCTCGCGGAAGAGAGCGAGCGGGTCGCCCTCGTCGGTGGTGATCCCCTGCTGGACGTCGGTGCCGTCGTCGCCCTGGAACGACGCCATGACCGACGGTGCACCCTCGGCATCGGCCCGTGGGGTGCCGAAGATCTCCAGCTGGTCCCTCTCCTCGACCGACTTGATCAGCGCAATGCACTCCTCGCTGGCATCCGCCGTGTCCTCGTCGAACTCGTCGTCGTCGTCGTCGTCCTCATCGGTGTCCTCGACGAAGTCATCACCCACCTCCTCGACGCGGAGCAGGGCCCCGCGCATCTCGGACTCGGTGAGATCGGCCCGGTCCTCGCCCCGGGCGACCAGCACCACGAGGACGCCCACGGCCAGCAGGACCAGGACGACGAGGACACCGCCGGCGATGAGCCACGGCGCCTTCGACGCCGGCGCAGCCGGTGCGGGGCCGCCGCCGGGAGGACCACCCCATCCTGGAGAGCCGCCGCCGGGAGGACCGCCCCATCCTGGAGAGCCGCCGCCGGGGGGACCGCCCCATCCGCCGGGGGTGGACCCCGGGTAGCCCGGGGCCCCCGGGGGAGGCGATGGTGGTCCGGGCGGGGGGTAGGACATGACAGGCCCCGTACCGCCTTCGGCCGGAGCCGAAACCCCAACGCGCGGAACACGGGGCCGGCTCCCCTGGTCGCGCCCCCGCCGCGACGAGGCGCGATCGGTGCGACGGGCCCGACGCCGATCCCGCTGGCCCGCTCCTGCTCGCCCGGTGCGCGGTCGGTGTACCGTCCGGCGCCATGGACATCCGTGTGGCGGTCATCGGCGCCGGCTCGTGGGGGACGACGGTGGCCTCGCTCGCGGCCCGCAACACCCCCACCACGATCTGGTCGCGCCGGACCGAGCTGGCCGAGCAGATCACCACCGAGCACCGCAACGGCGACTACCTCGCCGGGTTCGACCTGCCCGCCAGCCTGCTGGCCACGTCCGACCTCGAGGAGGCGGTGAGCGGGTGCGACGTCCTGGTGATGGCGGTGCCCTCGCAGGGCTTCCGCAGCGCCCTCGAGCAGGTCGCGCTGCACCTGCGCCCGTGGGTGCCGGTGGTCAGCCTCACCAAGGGCCTCGAGGTCGCCAGCCGCAAGCGCATGAGCGAGATCGTCACCGAGGTCGTCCCCGGGCACCCGGTGGGTGTGCTCACCGGGCCCAACCTGGCCAAGGAGATCCTCGCCGGCCACGCCGCCGCCGCGGTGATGGCCATGGACGACCACAACGTGGCCCTGGCCCTCTCGCGCCTGTTCCGCAACGACCTGTTCCGGGTCTACACCAACGAGGACGTCATCGGCTGCGAGCTGGGCGGCGTGCTGAAGAACGTCACCGCCATCGCCGCCGGCATGGCCGACGGCCTGGGCGCAGGCGACAACACCCGGGCCGCGGTCATCACGCGGGGCCTGGCCGAGATGAGCCGCATGGGCGCGGCGATGGGTGGCCAGACCATGACCTTCTCGGGGCTGGCCGGCATGGGCGACCTCATGGCCACCTGCATCAGCCCGCAGAGCCGCAACCGCCACGTCGGTGAGCGCCTGGG
Source organism: Iamia sp. (assembly GCF_035575815.1). NCBI lineage: Bacteria > Bacillati > Actinomycetota > Acidimicrobiia > Acidimicrobiales > Iamiaceae > Iamia > Iamia sp. The sequence continues at coordinate 1,603 of NZ_DATLXO010000190.1, read as the reverse complement.
CCGGGGCGAGACGATCGAGGAGATCATCGCGGCTATGCACATGGTCGCCGAGGGCGTCAAGACGTCGAAGGTCGTGATGGAGCTGGCCGACGAGCTCGACCTCGACATGCCCATCGCGGCGGAGGTGAAGGCCGTCTGCCACGACGGCCGCTCGGCCGACGAGGCCTACCAGGGCCTGCTGAAGCGGGATTCGGGCCACGAGCTGGCCGGCGTCCGCCCCGACCTTTGATCCGCCGTCCCCGCCGCCGGGTCCTCGGCGGGCCCGCCCGCTCGACGGTCGCACCCTCGCCGGGCGCGGCCGTCGCCGAGCTGACTCGCCGGTGGCTGCCCCGGATGCGGGAGTCGGGCTGGCTGCTGCCCCCGGCCCTCGCCGCTGATGACGTGGTGCCCACCGGGACCCGCATCGGCGTTGTCGACGGCGACGTGTCGGCCACCGTCGACGGTCGGGGCCTGGTGACCCCGAGCGGGTCGCCCACGGGGTGGTCGCTCGACTGGTGGGTCGGGGCCGAGGACCGCTGGCGCCTCCCGGCCCGGGAGACCGCGGTGTCCCAGCGGCGCATCGACGGGGCGCCGGTGGTGGAGACCACCGTTCGCGTGCCCGGCGGCGAGGTCGTGCACCGGGCCTATGAGGCGCGCGGTCCGGCGCACCCGGGAGGCGACGCGTGGACCGTGGTGGAGGTCGAGAACCGCTCCGCGGTGCCGGTGGCGCTGGCCTGGGCCTTCCGCCCGCTCGACCCCACCGGGGTGCGACCCTCAGCCCCCCTCACCGTGGCGCCCGTGGCGCCCGCCGCACCCAACGGTCCCCACGTCGTGGTGGGCCCGGACCTGGTCGCGGTACTGCTCCGTCCGCCCTCGCGCTGGGCGCGAGGGAACGCCGGGGTCGACGTCGTGCACGAGGTCACCGCCGGCGACGCTTCCGCCGGGGCGGTCGCGCCGCCGTCCGTCGGCCCCGACGGCGAGGTGGACGTGGCGTCGCTCGCCCTGCTGACGCCGCTGCCGCACACCGCGACGGCGCGCATCGTGATCGCCCGTCGATCGTCCGGGACCGCCGCCGGTCCTGCGACCGTCGCGGGCGAACCGCGCCCGATCGCCTGGCCCGACGCCTTGCCACCGGCCGACGCCGTGGCGCGGGGCTGGTCGGCTCTGGCGGCGCGCGGTCCTCGCCTCGAGCTGCCCGACCCGGTGCTGGCCGAGGCGGTGGCCGCGGCCCGGCGCTCGCTTCCCCTCTCGCACCGGGTGCGGCGCGAACGAGCGGCCAGCGACCGCGAGCCGCCGCCGGTCACCCACACCATCACCGCCGGCGACGGCTGGCGCCCCACCGACTCGGTCGCCGACCGGATGGAGATGCTCGCCGCCCTGTCGTGGTGGGGCGACGCCGATGCATCGGACCGGGCCCTCGTCGACTGGCCGAGCGCCCAGCAGCGGGGAGGCGGCTTCGGCGACCCGGCCGGAACGGCCCTCGCGCTGATGGCCCTGGCCGCCCACGCCGTCGCCTCGGGCGACCTCGGTCCCGCCGCCGCGTGGCTGCCCGAGGTGGGCGGCGCGACCGAGGCCCTCGGGCGCGCCGCTCGCCGCCGGCGGGCGGTCGACTTCGACCCGCGGC
>NZ_DATLXO010000189.1:0-13697 GCF_035575815.1 Iamia sp. | reverse complement strand
CCACCCGTCACCGGTCTCGGCCTCGAGCCCGTAGGTCACCGACCCGCCCCGCACCGGATCACCCACCTCCTCCTCCTCACCCGCAGCGTCACTGCTGCCGGGCTTGTCGCCCCCACAGGCGCTGAGCACCAACACCAACGGCACGAACAGAGCGAAGAAGCGGACAGACCGCCGACGAGCGTGCAACACGAGAGAGCCCCCTGTGGGTTCCTGGGTCGGGCGGGTGTGGTGTCCGCACCGCTGAGGTTCGATGCGCCCGGGGATGTTCCTGCACCCGTCGTGCAACGCTACTGCACCGGTGTGCCGCGTCCCGGGCGGTCCGCATCGCCACGGTGTGCCTGCCAGGATGCGCGCCGTGGAGCGGAACGACCGGGCCTGGTACGTGGCCTACGGGTCGAACATGTGCCGCGACCGGCTCCTCGCCTACCTCGAGGGGACGGTGGCGCCGACCGACGCCGGATCGGCCGGCGGCGTGGCCGAGGCCGGCAGCCGCAGCGCCCGCTACGGGCCCCACCGGGGGTGCGCCGATGCGACACCGCCGACGGCGGACCGCGCCGTCGAGCTCGCGCACCGGGTGAGGTTCCGAGGGCGGTCGCCCCGGTGGGGTGGAGGCGTGGCGTTCCTCGACCTCGACGTCACCGACGGGATCTGCACCCCCGCCCGGGCCTGGCTGCTCACCGTCGACCAGGTGCTGGGCGTCGTCGGCCAGGAGTCGCGCCGGCCGGTGGATCCGCCGGCGTCGCTGCTCGAGGGCCTCGCCGTCGGGGGCGCAGTGTCCCTCGGCGGCGGCTGGTACGACACGCTGCTGCGCCTGCCCGACATCGACGGCCGTCGGGCCGTGACCGTGACGACCGTCCAGCCGCTCCCGCTCACCGAGCCGACCGCGGCCTACCTCACCACCGTCGCCGCCGGGCAGGCCGAGCGGCCGGCCCTCCCGTCCGACCGACGGGAGCCCACCGGGCCGGGCGGGCCGGGAGGATCGCGGCGGTGAACCTCGGTGCGCTGCGCAACCGCATCGAGGGCTCCACGGCGGTGGGGGCGTCGGCGTTCGTGGGTCGTCGCGCTCGACGAGCCGTCCGACTGGGAGGCTGAGCTGTCCGAGGTGCCGGCCGTGCTGCTGCCCCTCGAGAGCTAGAGCCGGCCGCGACGGGACCGCTTGCGGTCGTACATGTTCTGGTCGGCCCGGCGCAGCAGCTCATCGGCCCGCGCCCCCACCGACGAGCGCAGGGCCAGGTCGAGGCGCTCGAGGAGCAGCACGCGGTTGGCCAGGCCGGTGAGGGGATCGTGGGTGGCCTGGTGGGCGAGCCGGGCCCGCGCCTCGACCAGCTCGGCGAGATCCACACCGCTCACGACGATGGCCCGGACGGCCTCGTCGTCGAGGAGGTTGGTGGCGGTGAGCCAGAAGGGGGTGGGCGCGCCCGAAGGCCGCGAGCGGAAGGTGGCCTCGAAGGACCGGGTGCCGCCATCGAGCAGCAGCGAGTCGAGCACCTGGCGGACATCACGGGCCTGCTCGACGACCACGAGGTCGATGAGGTCCCATCTGATCGGTGGAGAGGAGGGGCTCGTCGATGGGTCGTTCGGCCTGATCTGGGTGTTCCATGGCGCTCGGGGACGACCGTACCGGGCGGGCCCATGTCCCCTGGCGCGCCGTTGCCGTGGCAGGGTGGCGGCGATGAGCAAGAGCACCATGTCCTGGGAAGAGGCGGTGGCGGCGGTGACCGCACCGGGCGAGCGCTTCGCCCTGGCGGACACCACGGTCGACGGGATCACGCAGACCCTGTTCACCGCGGCGCCGCCGAGCCTGCGCACCATCTTCGACAGCTGGGCCGGGCGCGGCGACGCCCTGTTCCTCGTCTATGAGGACGAGCGCCGGAGCTTCGCCGACGTCGCGGAGGAGACCGCTGCGCTGGGCGCGGCGCTCGTCGGCCGCTACGGCGTCCGGCCCGGTGACCGCGTGGCCATCGCCATGCGCAACCTGCCCGAGTGGGTCATCTCCTTCGCCGCCATCACGTCGATCGGCGCGGTGGCGGTGTCGCTCAACGGGTGGTGGACTGCCGTTGAGCTCGACTACGGCCTCGACGACTCGAGGGCGTCGGTGCTGATCGCGGATCCCGAGCGGGTCGAGCGGGCCCGGCCCGCCGTCGCCCGCCTCGGCGTGGCGACGATCGGTGTGCGCCTGCCCGTCGACGTCGTGCTCGAGGGCGTCGACCGGTGGGACGACGTGGTCGTGCGCGGCGCCGAGCTGCCGGTGGTCGCGGTGGGCCCCGATGACAACGCCACCATCCTCTACACCTCGGGCACGACGGGTCGGCCCAAGGGCGCGGTGTCGACCCATCGAGCCGTGACCCAGGCCGTCATGTCCTTCGCCTGTCGGGCTGCGGTGCAACGCCTCCGCCGCCCCGACGAGGCCGCGGCCGCGGCCGCCCTCCCCCCGTGCTTCATCCTCATCGTGCCGCTGTTCCACGTCACCGGCTGCGTGGCGGTGATGATGTCGTGCGCCATCGCCGGGGCACCGCTGGTGATGATGCGCAAGTGGTCGCCCGAACGGGCCCTCGAGCTGATCGAGCGTGAGAAGGTCACCAACTTCGTCGGCGTGCCCACCCAGTCCTGGGACCTCATGGAGTCCCCCCGGTTCGCCGAGTTCGACACCTCCAGCCTCGTGAGCGTCGGAGGGGGCGGGGCCCCGTCGCCCCCGGCCCTCGTCGCCCGGGTCGAGGCCGGCTTCAAGCGAGGTCGACCGTCGATCGGCTACGGCATGACCGAGACCAACGCGTTCGGCCCCCAGAACTCCGGCGACGACTACGTCACCCACCCGACGAGCACCGGTCGGACGCTCCCGACCCTGCAGGTCGAGGTCCGCGACCCGCACGGCGTCGCCGTGCCCGTCGGGGAGCAGGGCGAGATCTGGTTCCGGGGCCCGTCACTCGTCCGGGGCTACTGGAACCGTCCCGAGGCCACCGCCGAGGTCCTCGTCGACGGGTGGCTGCGCACCGGCGACGTGGGCCGCGTCGACGCCGAGGGCTTCGTCTACGTGGAGGACCGGGCCAAGGACCTCGTGCTGCGCGCCGGTGAGAACGTGTCGTGCGCCGAGGTCGAGGCGGCGATCTACGAGCACCCCGACGTCTATGAGGCCGCCGTGTTCGGCGTGCCCCACGAGCGCCTGGGCGAGGAGGTCACCGTGGCGGTGCTGCCCAAGCCCGGCCGCACCCTCGACCCCGATGCCCTCCGCGCCCTCGTCGCGACCCGGCTGGCGTCGTTCAAGGTGCCCAGCCGGGTGCTCGTGGTGGGCGACCGGCTGCCCCGCAACGCGGCCGGCAAGATCATGAAGCGCGAGCTGCGCGACGAGGCCGTAGCCGCTCAGGACCGGCGCGCACAGGGCTCTGGCGAGCACTCGGCCTCTCAGGCGTAGCGGACCGGGAGGTCCTTGACGCCGTTGAGCCACCCCACGCGGAGTCGGTCGGGCGGGCCGACCGGCGAGATGTCCGGGGCCAGGTCCGCGATGGCCTCGAAGATCAGGTTGATCTCCATGCGGGCCAGGTTGGCGCCGATGCAGAAGTGGGCGCCGCCGCCGCCGAAGCCGACGTGCGGGTTGGGGTCGCGGCCGATGTCGAAGCGGTCGGGACCGGTGAACACCGCCTCGTCGCGGTTGGCCGAGGCGTAGAACAGCCCGACCCTCTGTCCCTTGGCGATCGCCTGGCCGCCGATCTCGGTGTCTTGGGTCGCGGTGCGCTGGAACGCCACGACCGGCGTCGCCCAGCGGACGATCTCGTCCGCCGCGGTGGCGGGCCGCTCGGCCTTGAAGTGCTCCCACTGCTCGGGGTGGTCGAAGAACGCCTGCATCCCGTGGGTGATGGCGTTGCGGGTGGTCTCGTTGCCGGCGACGGTGAGGATCAGGACGAAGTACCCGAACTCCTCGGGCGAGAGGGCGCCGTCGGGTGAGTCGGCCTGCACCAGCCGGGTGACGACGTCGCCCATCGGGCACGCCCGGCGCTCCTCGCCCATGGCGTAGGCGTAGGTGAGCAGCTCGGCCGCGGACACCTGCGGGTCCCCGACGAAGTCCGGATCGGTGGAGCCGATCATCTGGTTCGACCAGTCGAAGATCTTGGCCCGGTCCTCGACCGGGAAGCCCACGACGTCGGAGAGCGCCTGGAGCGGCAGCTCGGATGCCATGTCGACGACGAAGTTGCCCTGGCCCTTGGCCAACGCCTCGGACACGATGCGGTGAGCCCGCTCGCGCAGGCCGTCCTCCAGCGTGGCGATGGCCCGGGGGGTGAAGCAGCCCTTGGAGATGACGCCGCGCACCTCGGTGTGGTGCGGCGGGTCCATGTTGAGCAACAGCAGCCGCTGGAGGTCGATCGCCTCCTTGCCGATGTTGCCCTCGAAGGCGACGATCGAGCCGTTCTCCGCCGCCGACCACCCCTCCCGCGCGCACGACACCGCCTTCACGTCCGCGTGGCGCGAGAGCACCCAGAAGCCGCCGTCGTCGAAGCTGTGGTCCTGGGGGTTCTGGGCGTTCCACCACACCGGCGCGGTGCGGCGCAGGAGGGCGAACTCCTCGAGCGGCACGCGCTCGGCGTAGAGGTCGGGGCTGGTCAGGTCCATGCCATCGAGGACGGTGTCGGTCATGAGGTCTCCCATCGGCGACGAGGACCCACACTAGAACGCGTTCTCGCGCGCCGACGACCGCACCCTCGCCCTTGCGCCCGGAGGTGTGGCGCGATCTGGTGGATGACGACCGCATCGCGGCCCGGTGCGGTCAGGCGGTGCGGGCGGCGGTGCGGTCGCGGAGGCCGAGGGGGAGCCGGGCGGCGAGGGCCACGGCACACACGATGATGACGCCGCCGGCAGCGGCGGGACCCCAGGCCAGGGCGGCGGCGACGGCGGCCACGGTGGCCTGCACGCCCACGACGGCCCAGCGGCCGGGAGCCTCGAGAGCGTCGAGGCGGGCGTGCAGCGCACCCAGCGCCGCCGGGGAGCGGAGCCGGGCCCCGAGGAGCACGACCAGGCCCCTCGCCAGGCCGAACGCGACCCCGATGCCGAAGGCGGCCAGCGGCGACGCGGTGAGCACGGCGAGGGCGACGGTGAGCACCACCCCGGCGGTCATGATGTAGGTGGCCAGACCAACGCCGATCTGCCAGCCGAAGCCCCCGCCGTAGACCCAGGCCCGGTACTTCGCCAGCCAGGCGTCGTCGACCTGGCGGCGGAAGAACGGCGGCCGGCGCCCGAAGGTGCCGGCATCGACGAGGGCGGCGAGCGCAGCCAGCGCGGCGGCGGCTCCGAAGGAGGCCGAGGCCGGGAGGGAGAGGATCGACACGGCCGCGGCCAGGCCGGCGGCCGCGACGCCGAGCGTGGCCCCGCCCAGCCCGGCGCCCAGGACGAACCAGGTGGCGGTCACGCCGTAGCGGTGGCCCCGGGCCTTCTCGGCCATCGGCGTGACGGTGGAGAGCATGGAGAGGCCACACGGGGACCAGGTGGACCGCACGGCGGCGGCTCCGGCGACGATCAGGGCCATCAGGGCGAGTGCCATCCGGTCAGGGTAGCGAAGCCGGTCCCTGACCACCGGGCGCGCCCGCCACCCCGAGCGCTCGACCGCTGTCGACCGCTGCCGATGAGAGGTCACGCCGGTGCGATCGGATCACCCCGTCGGGTCGGGGCGGCCAGGGCGCAGGGGCCTGCCCCGGTACGGTGGACCTCTCGATCGCCCCGGGCCGACCGACAGGCTCGGGGCACCCCACCGCTCGGAAGGAGAGGACGTGGATCACCTCGACGGCGCAGTGACGCAGATCAAGGCGATCCTCGAGCGGCCTCGTCTGCGGGGCCGCCTCCACCTGGTGGCCGCCGCGGTGTCGATTGCCGGGCTGGTGTGGCTCGTGCGGTCGGCCGAGAGCACCGAGGCCACCGTGGCGGCATGGGTCTACGGGACCACCTCGGTGCTGCTCTACGCCACCAGCGGCACGTACCACGTCTTCGCCCGCTCCCCCCGGGCTCGGCGCATCATGCAGCGCGCGGACCACTCGATGATCTACCTGCTCATCGCCGGGAGCGCGACGCCCCCGGGCCTGCTGCTCATGGACGGCTGGGCCCGGGCCGCGCTCCTCGGCCTGATGTGGGCCGGGGCCGTCACCGGCGTGGTGCTGAAGATGGTGGCCTTCGAGCGCTTCGCCAAGCTCGGTGCCGCCCTCTACATCGTGCTCGGGTGGGTCGGGCTCCTCGCCCTGCCGGCCCTGATGGCCCGCCCTACCGCACTCGCCCTGATGGTGGCGGCGGGGCTGCTCTACACCGGCGGCGCCGCCCTCTTCGCCGCCCAGCGGCCCCGGCTGTCGCCCCACTGGTTCGGCTACCACGAGGTCTGGCACAGCCTCGGCGTCACCGCCGGCGTGCTGGTCTTCGTCATGAACCTGAGCCTCATCCAGGCGATCTGAGCCGGGCCGGGTCCACCTCCTCCGGCTGCGTGTGCCCGATGACCGGCCCGGGGGATGGGTGTCGTGCGGTCCCGGGCGGTACGGTCGTTCGATCACGGCGCCCACGGGTGCCGCTGTCCCGGTGCGCAGCCCGACGGCGATCACTCGCCCTCTCGTCCGGTCGACGGTTCCCACCCAGGTTCGCTGCGGCCCACCACGCAACGCTGCGTGGCCCACCCCAGGAGATCCTGTGTCCCCCACCTTCGCCGCCCTCGGCGTGCCCGCGCCCATCACCCGCGTCCTCACCGACCGGGGCATCACCGAGCCCTTCCCGATCCAGACGGCCACGCTCCAGAACGCGCTCGCCGGGCGCGACGTGTGCGGCCGGGCTCCGACCGGCTCGGGCAAGACGATCGCCTTCGGAATCCCCCTCGCCGCCCGCATCACCAACGCCTCGCCCAAGCGCCCCAAGGGCCTGGTGCTGGTGCCCACCCGCGAGCTCGCCGCCCAGGTGCGCGACGAGCTCGACCTGCTGCTGCACCCCATGGGCCGCACGGTCCACGCGTTCTACGGCGGGGTCGGATTCGGTCCCCAGCTCGCCGCGCTCCGCAAGGGCGTCGACGTCGTCGTCGCCTGCCCCGGGCGACTCGCGGATCTCGTCCACCGCGGCGATGTGCGCCTCGACCGGGTCAACTTCGTGGTGGTCGACGAGGCCGATCGCATGGCCGACATGGGGTTCCTGCCCGAGGTGCGCCGCCTGCTCGACCAGGTGATGCCGGATCGCCAGACCCTGCTGTTCTCCGCCACCCTCGACGGCGACGTCGACACGCTGATCCGCAACTACCAGAAGGACCCGGCCCGCCACGGCGTCGACGCCGATGAGGACGCTCCGGTCAACCAGCACGTCTTGTGGCAGGCCGAGCGCGACACCCGGGTCGCCATCACCGCGGACATCGTGTCGGCCCACTGGCCGGCCATCGTCTTCTCGCGCACCAAGCACGGCGCCGACCGCCTGTCCCGTCAGCTCTCCAAGCTGGGCGTGGCGGCCGAGGCGATCCACGGCAACCGCTCCCAGGGCCAGCGCGAGCGAGCGCTGCGCAACTTCACCACCGGCCGGGTGCAGGCCCTCATCGCCACCGACGTCGCCGCCCGCGGCATCCACGTCGACGGCGTGCGGTGCGTCGTCCACTTCGACGCACCGCCGGACCCCAAGGACTTCGTCCACCGCTCCGGCCGCACCGGTCGGGCCGGGGCCGAGGGCCTCGTGGTCACCCTCGCTCCCCGTTCCGAGGGCGCCGCGGTCGCCAAGATGATGCGCAAGGCCGGCGTCGAGGCCCGCCTCGCCTCCGCCGATGTGGGCTCGCTCGGGGCGGGCAGCGACCGGCCCGCGCCGGCACCCGTCGCCGCCGCGCCCTCCGAGGGCGGGCGACGCAGCGGCGAGCGCAGCCGGGGCGAGCGCACCCGCGACGACCGGGGCGCCACGCGGACCCACCGCTCGGGTGGCGGCCCGTCGGGTCGCGGGCGCGACGGCTCCGGGAGCTCGGACTCGCGGCCTTCCCGCAAGGGGGATGGGCCCCGTCGCCAGCCCCGGCGGACCGACGCCACCGGCAAGGGCGGGCACCTCAACCACGACGGTGAGCGCCGCAGCCGTCCCGACGGTGTCTCGGCGCCGTCGGGTTCCAAGCCGGGGGGCTCGCGCCGGTCCCAGGGCTCGGGCGGGGGCCGGGGCCGGGGCCCGGGTGCCGGTCGGGGCGCGGGACACCCCCGCGGCCGCCGCTGAGGCGAGCCGGTCACCCCCGATGAGCCTGCGCCGCCGATCGGCGTCGCCGGTGACAGTCGGGTGACCATTCGCCGCCGTCTGCTCCTTGCGTGACCGCGGGCCGGGTCCCCGCCCCGGCCCCGGCCAGATCACCACCACCCGTTTCCACCGGACCCGACCCGCCCCGGCGCGGTGGGCCCGGCGAGCGTAAGTCGCAGTAGACGCGGCTCGGGGGACCGGGGACGGGGCCGGGTGGCTGGAGGCGGTCGGGGTCGAGGGCGCTGGACTACTGTCCAGGCCGGCCGCCCCGGAGGGTCGGTCGGACCAGGAGGCAGGCAGGCATGGAGACCGATCCGGAGCGGCGTCGGCGCGGGCTCGAGACCATGACCGAGGTCTACGGCTGGGAGATGTCCGACGGCGACGGCGACTTCTTCGCCTACACCGTCGAGCACCTCTTCGCCGACATCTGGAACCGGCCCGGCCTGTCGGTCCGCGACCGGCGCCTCCTGCTGCTCGGCGTGCTGGTGGGCCACAACGACCACGACGTCCTGCCGATCCAGCTCGGTGCCGCGTTCGCCAACGGCGAGCTCGACGAGCAGGCCCTGCGCGAGATCGTCGTCTTCCTCAGCCACTACGCGGGCTGGCCCGCCGGCGCCCGGCTGTTCACCCAGGTCGAGAAGGTCCTGGCCGATGCCGCCCGGGCGGCGGCGCGTGCGGCGGAGGTCGGCCACGACGCCGACGCCGGCACCGACGAGGTTTGATGGCGGCCCCGGCGGTGCTCCGTCGGGCCGACGACGGCGCGGTGCGCACCCTCACGCTCGACCGGCCCGAGGCCCGCAACGCGTTCGACCTGGCCCTCTACTCGGGTCGAGCGCCTTGACCAGGAGCCGCGTCCTGGACTAGTGTCCAGATTCATGTCCAGCACGCCCACCCGGGCCCCGTCGTCCGGTGCTACGACCGAGGCCCGGGCTCCGGTGCGGCGGCACCTGAGCGAGCGCCAGGCCGACACCGTGGCCCGTCTCACCGACGCCGCGGTCGCTGAGGTTCGCGGCGCGGGCTACGACGGCCTGACGGTGCGCAACGTCGCCCGCCGCGCCGGCGTCGCCCCCGCCACCGCCTACACCTACTTCGCCTCCAAGGACCACCTCGTCGCCGAGGTGTTCTGGCGCCGCCTGCAGGACCAGGTGCCGACGCCGCTCGACGGTCGCCGCTCGGCCAGCGCCCGCGTCACCACCGCCATCGCCGACATCGCCGATCTCATCACCGGTGAACCCGAGCTGGCCGCCGCCTGCACGACGTCGCTCCTCGCCGGCGACCCCGATGTCGCCCGCATCCGCGAACAGATCGGCATCGAGATGGCGGCGCGACTGCGCGCCGCGCTGGGCGCGGCCTTCGACGCCGATGTGCTCGACGCCCTCTCCCTCGCCCTGTCGGGAGCCATGTTGCAGGCCGGCATGGGGTACTTCCCCCACGCCGAGCTGGCCGACCGCATGGCCACCGTGGCCCGGCTCGTCCTGGGCCCGTGACGGCTCCGGCGACCACCGCGGCAGACCCGGTCGCGTACGACCCGTACTCCTACGGGATCCACGAAGACCCGTACCCGACCTACGCCCGGCTGCGCGCCGAGGCCCCGGTGTACCGCAACGACGAGCACGGGTTCTGGGCGTTGTCGCGCCACGCCGATGTGATCGACGGCTTCCGCGACACCGCGACGTTCTCGTCGGCCGAGGGCGTGTCGCTCGACCCCACCGCCTCCGGGCCCCACGCGCACCGGACCATGTCGTTCCTGGCCATGGACCCGCCCCGCCACGGCCGCATGCGCGCCCTGGTGTCGCGGGGGTTCACCCCTCGTCGGGTCCACGACCTCGAGCCTCGCATCCGCACCATCGCCGAGGGCTACGTCGCCGAAGCCGTCGAGCGCGGCAGCCTCGACTTCATCGCGGAGGTCGCCGGGCGTCTGCCGATGGACGTCATCTCCGAGCTGGTCGGAGTGCCGATGGCCGACCGGGCCGAGCTGCGCCGCCTGTCGGATCTGCTGGTGCACCGCGAGGACGGGGTGACCGACGTGCCGCCGGCGGGCATGGACGCAGCCCTCCACCTCGTGGGGTACTACGCGGAGATGATCGCCCAGCGGCGAGCGCGGCGGACGAACGACCTCACCTCGGCGCTGCTCGACGCCGAGATCGACGGTGACCGCCTGGATGACTCCGAGATCATCAGCTTCCTCTTCCTCATGGTCGTGGCCGGCAACGAGACCACCACCAAGCTGCTCGGCAACGCCTGGTACTGGGCGTGGCGCAACCCCGACGAGCGGGCCAAGCCCTTCGCCGAGGCGGCCCGCATCCCCGAGTGGGTCGAGGAGACCCTCCGGTACGACACCTCCAGCCAGATGCTGGCCCGCGTCGCGACGAACACCGTCACGCGGTACGGGACCACCATCCCGGCCGGCGATCGGGTGTTGTTGCTCGTCGGCTCGGCCAACCGCGACGCGGATGTCTTCGCGGAGCCCGACCGCTACCTGATCGGGCGCGACACCGGAGCCCTCGCCAGCTTCGGGTTCGGCCGCCACTTCTGCCTGGGTGCCTCCCTCGCCCGCCTCGAGGCGCGGGTCTGCCTCGAGGAGCTCGTGCGCCGGGTGCGCGACTACGACATCGACCCCGACGGCATCGAGCGGGTGCACAGCGTCAACGTGCGGGGCCTTGCCGCGCTGCCCACCACCGTGACGGCCCGCTGATGCCCCGCTTCGACCCGCACCCCGACCGGCGGCCCGCCGTCGTCACCGGCGCGTCCTCGGGCATCGGCCGGGCCGTCGCGCTCGGCCTCGCGTCGGTCGGGCACCCGGTGGTGCTCGGCGCCCGGCGGGTCGACCGGTGCCAGGAGACGGCCGAGAAGATCCGGGCCGACGGAGGCATCGCCACCGCCGTCACCCTCGACCTCACCGACGCGGCGTCGGTCGATGCCTTCGCCGCCACCGCCGAGGCGGTGCACGGGCCGATCGAGATCGTCGTCAGCAACGCCGGCGACGTGCTGCCCCAGACCACCCTCGCCACCCCGCCCGACGACTTCGCCCGCCAGGTGCAGGTCAACCTGCTCGGCGCCCAGCGCCTCGTGGCCGCGCTGGTGCCGGCCATGGTCACCCGGGGCCGGGGCGACGTGGTGTTCGTGACCTCCGACGTGGTGCGCGTGCCGCGTCCCCGGATGGCCGCCTACGTCACCTCCAAGGCCGGGCTCGAGGCCATGGCCCGGGTCATGCAGATGGAGCTGGAGGGCTCCGGCGTGCGGGTGGGCATCGTGCGCCCCGGCCCGTCCGCGACCGAGCAGGGCACCAGCTGGTCCGACGAGGTGGTGGTCGAGACGGTGGAGGAGTGGACCCGCTGGGGGCTGTTGCGGCACCCGGGCTACCTCCGCCCCCGCGACGTGGCCAACGCGATCATCGCCGTGGTCGCCACGCCGCGGGGCACCCACCTGACGCTGGTCGAGGTCGAGCCCGAGGCCCCCACCGCCCGCCCGGCGTCACCCGAGGCGCCGGCGACCGCCCGCCTTGCGTCGCCTGACGCCACCGCCCCCGCCCCGGCGACCGCCCCGGCCCCGGCCATCGAGATCGCCCCCGAGCCCACCGTCGACCCCGGCGACTCGAGCGCCCCGGGCCCGGGCACCGCGGGCGGTGACGTCCCGTCGCCGCTGCCGACCACCGACGACCCGACCCCCGACCCGGGAGCCACCCCATGACGCCGCCGACCGCGACCGACGCCGCCCACGCCGAGCCGCCCATGGTGTCGGGGGACGACGGCGACACCGGGCACCTCGAGGAGCTGCGGCGCGACCCCATTGCGCTCATGGCCCGCGTGCGCGCCGAGTGCGGTGACGCCGGCCGCTTCCGCCTCGCCGACCAGGAGGTCGTGCTGCTCACCGGGCCCGGGGCCAACGAGGCGTTCTTCCGGGCCCCCGACGACGAGCTCGACCAGGCCGCGGCCTACCCGTTCATGACCCCGATCTTCGGTAAGGGCGTGGTCTTCGACGCACCCCCGGAGCGGCGCCGGGAGATGCTCCACAACCAGGCCCTGCGCGACACGTTCATGCGGGGCCACGCGGAGACGATCTCGGCGGAGGTCGAGCGCATGGTCGCGGGCTGGGACGACGAGGGCGAGATCGACCTCCTCGAGTGGTTCGCGGAGCTCACGATCTACACCTCCTCGGCGTGTCTCATCGGGACCCGGTTCCGCGAACAGCTGGACGGTCGCTTCGCCGCGCTCTACCACGACCTCGAGCAGGGCACCGACGCCCTCGCCTACGTGGACCCCTACGCCGACATCGAGAGCTTCCGCCGCCGCGACGCAGCCCGCATCGGCCTCGTCCACCTGGTGCAGTCGATCATGGATGGCCGGGCCGGCGAGGACCCTCCCCCCGATGCCGAGCGTGACCTGCTCGACGTGCTCATGTCGATCACCGAGCCCGACGGCAGCGACCGCTTCAGCGCCGATGAGGTCACCGGCATGTTCATCTCCATGATGTTCGCCGGGCACCACACGACCTCGGGCACCGCGGCGTGGACGCTCATCGAGCTGTTGCGCCACCCGGAGGAGAAGGCGGCGGTGACCGTCGAGCTCGACGAGCTGTTCACCGACGGGTCCGACGTGAGCTACCAGGCCCTGCGGGAGATCCCCCGGCTCGAGGCCTCGATCAAGGAGGCCCTGCGCCTCCACCCACCGCTGATCCTGGTGCTGCGCAAGGCCACCCGCGACCTCGTCCTCGCCGGTCACCCGATCGCCGAGGGCAGCCTCGTCGGGGCGTCGATGTCGGTGTCGAACCGCCTCCCGGAGGCCTTCGCCGATCCCGACCGGTTCCGGCCCGAGCGCTACCTCGAGCCCCGACACGAGGACGTCGCCAACCCGTGGAGCTGGATCCCGTTCGGCGCCGGGCGCCATCGCTGCGTCGGAGCCGCGTTCGCCCTGATGCAGCTCAAGGCCATCTTCTGCGTGCTGCTCCAGGACTGGGAGTTCGAGCCGGCCCAGGCGCCCGAGAGCTACCGCAACGACCACTCCAAGATGGTGGTCCAGCTGGCCGCGCCGTGCACCGCCCGGTACCGCCGGCGGTCTCGCCCCGAGCGCGAGGTCGGCTGATGGGCTGGCGCGTCGTCGTCGACGAGGACCTCTGCCAGGGCCACGGGGTGTGCGCCTCGGAGGCACCGGAGGTGTTCGCCGTGTCGAAGCAGGGCGAGCTCACCATCCGGGCCGACCGTCCCGACGACGCCCAGCGCCCGGCGGTGCAGATGGCCGTGACGTACTGCCCGACCCGCGCCCTGTCGATCCTGGAGGACTGATGCGCATCCGCCCGATCTGCCCTGTCCCGCCCTGTGCCCACCCCCCGGAGGGCCCCCGATGACCGCCTACCCCCGTGCCGAGATCGAGGAGATGGTCGAGCACTGGCTCCAGGCCAACCGCGACGCCGAGGCCGCCGGTGACTGGAAGCCCATGGCCGAGCTCTACACGCCGGATGCCACCTACGGGTGGAACTACGGACCCGGCACCGAGTTCATG
>NZ_DATLXO010000188.1:0-3196 GCF_035575815.1 Iamia sp. | reverse complement strand
ACTTCGGTTGGCGACCCAGCCAGGTACCGAGCTCGGGGCCTTGGCGGCCCTCGATGACGTCGATGACCAGGACCCGACCGGGCACTCCGGTTCCCGACAGGCCCAGCGCCGCTTGTGCCACACCGGGCTCACCGGGGACCCGAAGGTGGGCAGGACCGCCAACGGCACCCGTCGGCGGCCCTTCAACGAGGCCCGGGCCCCGCACGCCCCGCAGCCCACAGCGCGCTCGGTCGTCTCGACCGCCACGTGCACCCGGCCATCGGCGCCCCGGGCGACCTCCAAGATCGCCACCCGATCCAGGCCTACCAACAGCTCGCACCAACGCGCACGGTCTGGGTTGCCGCCTTGTGCGCCTCGACGTCGTTGCGGAACGCCACATCGGCCTCCGCTGACAGCGTCGCCTCCTCCGGGAGCTCCATCTCGCCGAAGGCTCCGAGGATCGACTGGCTTCCGATCACGATGATGTCGCCGTCGGAGGCGATCTTGCTGGCCGCTCGAAGGACGTGTGCGAGCTGCGCCCGGTTCACGACAGGAACCGATGCCTCACGGCGTGGGCGTCGAGGATCGGTTGGCGGGTCTCGTCGGGCAGCACGCCGGCGAAGGGGTTGTTCTGGCGCAGCTCCCGCGCGCCGGGCGAGATTGAAGTCAGCGTGGCCAGAGCCTTCTCGATAGGCCCGTCGAGCAGACGAGCCCACTCCTCCAGCCATCGGACCACTTGGCCGCGCCGGTGGGTCCGCTGGAGGAGCTCGAGGTTGCGGCGCGCCCCTGCCCCGGGCCCGGCCCGTGGTCGATCTGCCTGCCGGCGACATGGACCAGGTCAAGGTCCACCTGGCCTGAGTACTACGGGAAGAAGATGGAGGCGGCCGGGCTCGGCCAGCGTCGAGGTCGCCTCTGAAGAGCCCGGAACCAGCGCAACCCCGACGCCGGGTCGTTTGACCGTGGCCGACGGGGTGAGATACAGGTCGCGAACCCGACCAGGACAGGACACCGACCGACATGGTCACCTCAGCAGCAGCTCGCCCCTTCGGCATCGTCACCGGCGCATCGAGCGGGATCGGTCTCGGCATCGCTCGGGACCTGGTTCGTCGGGGTTACGACCTCGTCGTGGCCGCCGATGAAGCCGAGATCCACAGCGCCGCGACGGAGCTTCAGGGGGTGGACGGCGCCGACGTCCGCGCCGTCCGGGTCGACCTGGCCACGAGGGACGGTGTCCGGGAGCTGGCCGAGGCGACACGAACGGTCGGCCGACCCGTCGACGCCCTGGTGCTCAACGCCGGCGTCGGGGTCGACGGGCCCTTCGTCGAGACCGACGTCGACGCCCACGTCCGGCTGATCGAGCTCAACATCACCAGTGCCGTGCACCTGGCCGGGCTCCTGCTACCGGCGATGGCCGCACGGGGCGAGGGCCGCCTGATGATCACCTCGTCGGTCGCCGCAGCCATGACCGGCCCGCTGATGTCGACCTACAACGCCTCCAAGACGTTCCTGGCCGCCTTCGCCGAGGCCCTCCACGAGGAGCTGGACGACTGCGGCGTGACCGTCACCGCGCTCATGCCCGGCGGCACCGACACCGAGTTCTTCGCCCGGGCCGACATGGAGGATTCGAAGTTGGGCCAGGCCAAGAAGGACGACCCGGACGAGGTCGGTCGCGACGCGGTCGATGCGATGCTCGCGGGCAAGGACAAGGTCATACCGGGTTCGCTCAAGAACAAGGTGCTCGTCGCCGCCTCGAAGGTGCTGCCCGACGGCGCCGTCGGCGCGGGCCACGAGCGCTTCGTCGAGACCGACACCGACAAGGGTTGACCCTTCCCGGCGGTGGGCGACCGCGTCTGCCGCCTCGGCCTCACGGCGCGGTGAGGACTGCTTGAGGCGTCCAAGGGTGTAGCCGGCGATTTCGGGCGCCCATGACCGTCCGGCCGATCCAGATGCCGGTCCTCGGCCGCCGGAGGTTGGTGGCCGAGGACAGATGCCGGCGCAGGCGTTGCTACTTGGCGAGGAAGACGATCAGGGCTCGGTTGAAGGCGTTGGCGTGGCTGACGTTGCCGCCGTGGGGGTGCCTTCGAGGACCACCACCTCGCTGTGGGCGATGGCGGCGTGTGTCCGTTGGCCCGACCCCTCGAACGGGACGGTGCCGTCGCCGTCGCCGTGGACGACGAGCGTGGGCACGGTGACGTTGAGGAGGTCGCCGCGGAAGTCGGTTGCACCGAAGGTTCCCATGCAGGCGAGGACGGCCTTCTTGTCGGCCTGCTGACAGAGCTTGAGCGCTTCCTGACTGCTGCGGCTCGGTTACCTTCAGGACGCCGTCGACGGAGAAGAACTGCTTGGTGAAGTCGTCGTAGAACGAGTCCTGGTCCTTGGTGAGGTCCGCCGTCATCTGGGCGGCCTGCTTCTTGGAGAGGGGGCCGTCGGGATCGTCGCTGGTCTCGAGCATGTAGGGCGTGACCGCGGCGGCGAACACCACGCTGTGGAGCCGCTCGACCCCGTGCTTGGTGATGTAGCCGGACCTCACCGCCGCCCATGGAGAACCCCGACGAGGGTGACATCGTGCAGGTCGAGCTCGGAGAGCACGCCCTCCAGGTCATCAGCGAGCGTGTCGTAGGTGTAGCCGCGCCACGGCTGGTCGCTCTGCCCGAAGCCGCGGCGGTCGTAAGCGATCACCCGGTAGCCGGCCTACTCGAGCACCGGGACCTGGTCCTTCCAGGACGCGCTCGACAGGGGCCAGCCGTGGATCAACACCACGGGCCGGCCCGAGCTTCCGGTCGTGGACCTTGGTGTCCTTCAGCAGTCCGGAACGTCACGGCGGCGACGGAGCGCGCACAGCTCGGCCCGCCGCATGCCGGTCGTGGCCGACACGAAGATCGCTCGCGCCTTCTCCGGGCTGCGAGATGCCTTCGCCTCCTCGATGAGGGCGATGACGTCTCCGGGTTCGGGAACGACCGGTGCCCGGTTGGGGATCGACGGCGGGTCCGCCCACTGCGCGGGATTCGAGTCGCGCCAGCCCCAGCGGCAGGCCTGTGTGAACATCGACGAGAGACAGGCATGGATATCGCATCGAGTGGGCCCGGCGGGGATCGAACCCGCGACCGAGGGATTATGAGTCCCCTGCTCTGACCACTGAGCTACAGGCCCGTGACCCGCCGGTGCGGCGACCGACGGCGGCCCACGGTACCCGCCGCCCGGATCCCGCCGAGCCGGG
>NZ_DATLXO010000187.1:0-24894 GCF_035575815.1 Iamia sp. | reverse complement strand
CCGAGCGGATAGGGAGGCCGTGGCCCGAGCGGCCCGGCGAGCGAAGCGAGCCAAGAGCGGGCAAGCACGGTTCTCTGGCCCTTCTCGGAGCCGCCAGGCGACGAGGAGCAAGCGAAGTGGTGACCTATCCGCTGAGGCTCTCAGCCTCCTGGAGGTCCGCCCTGCTGGAGGTCCGCCCTGGTAGGTGATGTCTGCACCTACCGCGGCGAGTCGGGGGGTGGTAGTGATGGCCGGCGGAAGAGGGGGTACCGGTGGCCAGCACGGGGCAGGCGGGAGCGGGACCCGACACGGTGCCCGGCGTTGCGGTGGCCCCCGGCACCCGGACCGCTCGACGGGTCCGCCGCTCCCGGGCCACGCTGGTCGGCTCGTACCTGCTGACGGTCGCGTTCCTGGTCACGCTCAACTTCCTCCTGCCCCGGGTGATGCCGGGCGACCCGCTGGCCGCCCAGCAGGCGACGGGGTCGCCCGCCTACGTCTACGATGACGAGGCCCGGGACGCGTTGGCCGACTACTACGGCCTCGACGAGCCGCTGCTCGCCCAGTACCGCGACTACCTCGGCGGCTTCGTGCAGGGGGACCTCGGTCGGTCGATCACGTTGAACCGACCGGCCACCGATCTGGTGCTCGAGCGGCTCCCCTGGACGGCGTTGCTCGTCGGCACCTCGCTGGCCATGGCGGCACTGGTGGGCGTGCTGGCGGGCATCTCTGCGGGCTGGCGTCGAGGACGACGGGTTGACCGCGCGACGCTCGGCCTCTTCCTCTCGGCCTACAACGTACCGAGCTTCTTCCTGGCCTCCGTGGTCCTGCTCGTGTTCTCGGTCCAGCTCGATTGGTTCCCGTTGGCCGGCGCCCGCACGCCGTTCACCGACATGGGCGCGTTCGACCGGGCCGGCGACGTGCTGCACCACCTCGCCCTCCCCGCCGCCGTCCTGGCGGTCCAGCCGGCCGCCTCGTACTACCTCGTCATGCGGGCCGGCATGGTGAGCGAGCTGGGCACCGACCACCTGCTGCTCGGTCGGGCCAAGGGCCTGCGCGACCGCCGCCTCGAGTACCGCTACGCGGCTCGCAACGCCATCCTGCCCGTCGTCACCCTCAGCGCCCTCCAGCTCCGTCTGGCCGTGACCGGCACCGTGTTCGTCGAGACGGTCTTTGCCTATCCGGGCATCGGACGGCTGCTGTTCGACGCGGTGCGGTCCCGCGACTACCCGGTCCTCCAGGCGTGCTTCCTCCTCCTCACCCTGCTCACCGTCACGGCCAACCTCGGCGCCGACCTCGTCAACCGGCGCCTGGACCCTCGGACCGCGGCGTGACCGCCCGCCTGCCACCGATGTTCCTCGTCGGGGCCACCATCGTCGGGGCCACGGCGCTGGTCGGGCTCCTCGCGCCGGTCCTCGCCCCGTACGGGCCGCGGGCCGTCACCGGCGACGCTCTCGAGCGGCCATCGGCAGATCACCTGCTCGGGACGAACGACATCGGCCAGGACCTCCTGTCCGGGCTGATCTGGGGCGCGCGATCGTCGCTGCTCGTCGCCGTCGTCGCCGCCGGGATCACCGTGCTGGTGGCGACGGTGGTCGGCGCGGGTGCCGCATTGGTCGGTGGGTGGGTGGACCGTGTCATGGGCCGCGTCCTCGACATCCTGCTGGCGTTCCCCGGTGTGCCGCTCATTGTGCTCGTCACCGCGCTGGCGGGCACGAGCCGCGCCGTGATCGTGCTCGTCGTCGGCCTCGTGGGATGGCCCGCGTTGGCCCGGGTCCTGCGCAGCGAGGTGCTCAGCCTCCGCCAGCGCGGTTTTGTCCGGGCGGCTCGAGGCTTCGGGGCCGGGCCGGGGTACGTCCTGCGACGCCACCTCGTCCCCGCACTGGGGCCGCTCCTGGTGGCGGGGTTCGTGGAGTGGGCGGCCACTGCGGTGTTCCTCGAGGCCGGCCTGGCCTTCCTGGGGCTCGGTGATCCGACGGCGGTGAGCTGGGGCAACACCCTCAACCGGGCGCTGGCCCTGCCCGGCCTGTACTTCAGCGGGATGTGGCCCTGGCTCGTGCTGCCGGCGGGATTGGCGATCACCGTGGTGGTGCTCGGGTTGACCTTCGTCGGCGTCGGCCTGGAGCCGGTGTTCAACCGCCGGTCGGCCCGGCCATGAGCCTCCTGGAGGTCCGAGGCCTCGCGGTCACCTACGCGGGCGCAGTCGAGGCCTTGCGCGGCGTCGACCTGACGCTCGACCGGGGTGAGACCCTGGCCGTGGTGGGGGAGAGCGGTGCCGGCAAGTCGACGCTCGGCCGATGCCTGATCGGCCTCGTCCAGCCGCCCGATGCCAGGGGCAGTGTGCGCATCGATGGCGAGGAGCTGCTCGGAGCCGATGCCGCAACCCTTCGCCGGTTGCGCTGGGACCACGTCGCCATCGCCCTCCAAGGGGCACCGTTCAACCCTGTCGTCTCGATCGGCGACCAGATCGCCGAGCCGGTCCGCGAGCGCGCCGCGCTCGGGCGGATCGCGACGCGGCGCCGGGTCGTCGCCCTGGCGGAAGAGCTGCTGCTCGATCCGGCGCTCCTCGACCGCTTCCCGCACCAGGTGTCCGGAGGTGAACGCCAGCGGGCGTCGCTCGCCATGGCCCTCGCCCTCGACCCCGACCTGCTCGTCCTGGACGAGCCGACCGCCGGCCTCGACCCTGAGACGCGCCACGGGCTGCTCGGCCAGCTCGACGGCCTCGCGGCGCGGAGGGATCTCGGTCTCATCGTCATCGCCCACGACCTCGCCGGTGCGGCCCGGTTGGCCGACCGGGTGATGGTGCTGTACGCCGGCGAGGCGGCGGAGGCCGGCCCGTCCGACAGCGTCCTCGGCGATGCTCGCCACCCCTACGCCTGGGCGCTCGTGAACGCCTACCCGGTGCTGTCGACCACGAAGGACCTCCGTCCGATCCGCGGCCGGCCTCCCAACGCCCGGAGCCTGCCGTCCGGCTGCGCCTACCACCCTCGCTGCACGCAGGCCCAACCGGTGTGTGCGGAGGTGCGTCCTGCTCTGGCGGCGGTGGACGGGCGCGAGGTGGCCTGCCACCTGGGCGGCTTGCGGAACCTGCTCGCCGCCGCCTCGGTGTCGAAGTCGTTCGGGCGGGGGGCCGGGCGCGTCCAGGCCGTCGACGGTGCGTCGCTGGCGGTACGGGAGGGCGAGGCGGTCGGTCTCGTCGGGCCGTCGGGCAGCGGCAAGACGACCCTGGCCCACATGCTGACGGGGATGATCGTCCCCGACAGAGGCACCGTCGAGCTCGAAGGCGAGCCGCTGCGGACCGCCTGGCGAGGAACCGAGCGGGTCTGGCGCCAGCGGGTGCAGCTCGTCGCCCAGGACCCCTGGGACGCCCTGTCCCCCCGGCTCACGGTCGAGGAGCTCGTGCGCGAGCCGCTCGACGTCGGCCGCCACGGCGAGCGGGATGAGCGCCGCCGGCGGGTCGCCGAGGCCCTCGACCGGGTGGGTCTGGCGGCTGCGGGCACGTTCCTCGCGGCGCGCAGCCACGAGCTGTCGGGCGGTCAGCTCCAACGGGTGGCGCTGGCGCGGGCCCTCGTCCTCGGTCCCAAGGTGCTCGTGGCCGACGAACCCACGGCCTTGCTCGATGCGTCCGAGCAGGCCCGGCTGCTCGTGTTGCTGCGCGAGCAGCAGGTCGAGCTCGGCCTCGGGCTCGTGTTCGTGTCCCACGACCTCGCCGTCGTGCGTAAGGTGACCGACCGCATCGTCGTCCTCGACCGTGGACGGGTGGTGGAGGAGGGACCGTCGCACGTCGTGGCGACGAAGCCCACGAGCCCCACCGCCGTCCGTCTCCTCGACGCCGCGCCCACGTTCCTCGGCGGGAGAAGCAGATGAACCCCATGGACCGGCGTACGTTCCTCATGGCCGGCGCCGCCGCCGGAGCCGTCCTGCTCGTCGGCTGCAGCGGTGACGACGGCGACCGGGAGGGCGGCTCGGACCCGGGGCAACCCGCCGAACGGGTCTCGCTCCGCCTCCCCGGCGCCGCCTTCGGGTTCCCGTCGCCGTTCGCCTACAGCGCCGGCCTCGGCTACTACCAGATGAGCCTGGTCTATGACTCGTTGCTGTGGAAGGACTCCAGTGGCGAGCTGCTGCCGTGGTTGGCCGAGTCCTTCGAGGCGGCGCCCGACGGCTCCGCGTACTCCTTCGTGCTCCGCGACGGCGTGCAGTGGCACGACGGGCGACCGGTGACGGTCGACGACGTGGTGTTCACCTACGACTACTACAGGTCGTTGGCCCTGCCGTTCCTGGTGATCGCCCAGCCTGCCTTCGTCGCCTCGATCACCGCCACCGGCGGGTCCACCGTGGAGATCGCCCTCGACCGCCCGGCCGTGACGTTCCCCGACGTCGTCGCCGCCGCCCTGCCCATCGTTCCCCGCCACATCTGGGAGGACGAGGACGACCCGGCTGCGGTCCAGGACCTGTCGGTCCTCGTCGGGTCGGGCCCGTATCGGGTCGATTCGTACTCCGAGGCCGACGGCGCCCTCGGGTACGCGGCGAACGACGACTACTTCCTCGGGGCGCCCTTCGTCGAGCGGATCGAGCTCTTGCCGGTGGGAGACGAGCTGACCGCGCTCCTGTCCGGCGAGGTCGTCGCCACCGGTCCCACGTTGGTGAGCGTCCGGCCCGACGCGCTCGCCCCCTTCCGAGACGACGACACCTACGGCATCATCACCCAGACCGCCGGCTTCACATACCCGCTCTACTGGAACCTCGGGCGCGACGGCCCGCTGGCCGACGTCACGGTCCGACGGGCGTGCGCCCACGCCATCGATCGCGCCGACATCGCCGAGCGCCTCCTCGGCGACAACGGCAGCCCTGGCAGCCCCGGCTTCGTCCCGCCCGGGCACCGCTTCCACGTCGAGGTCGATCAGTACGACTTCGACCCCGACCGGGCCGAGGAGCTGCTCGACGAAGCCGGGTACGAGCGCCGGTCCTCCGGAGGGGCCCGGCAGACCCCCGACGGTGAGCCCCTCGCCTTCGAGCTGCTCTTCGCGACCGACCAGGCACCGTTGGCCGAGCTGGTCATCGCCGGCCTCGACGCCGTCGGGATCGATGTCACGACCCGGCCGGTCGAGCTCGGCCCGGCGCTGTTCGGCGCCAAGATCGGTGGCGACTTCGATCTCGCCATCACGCTCTACCCCGGCCCCGGGGGCGTGGCGCCCAGCGGCGATCCCGACTACCTGAGGCAGATCTTCTCGTCCCGCGTGCCGGTCGGGACCGCGAACGCCAGCGGCTACGCCAATGCTGAGCTCGACGAGCTGGCCGACCGACAGCTCGTAGCGCAAGACGAGGACGAACGGGCCGAGCTGCTCGGTCGCATGCAACGGATCATCGCTGAGGACCTCCCCGTGCTTCCTCTGTACTACGCAGACCTCCAGCAGGTGTTCCGCCGTGAGGTCTTCGACCAGTGGTACCACACGCCGGGTGGGTTCCCCGTGGAGACGTACAACAAGCAGCTCTTCGTCACCGGGTTGCAGGACGGTACCGAGATCCGTCCGACCCGCTGAGCGACGCTCGCCCCCGCCCTCCGGCCGCCGGCGAGTCCGCGCCGGATCCGTGCTGCAGGACCTAGAGTCACGGCGATGGCCGAGCTCGACGAGCTGCTCGAGCGCCTCGAGCAGCTGCTGATCGACATGGAGCAGCTCGACGAACCGCTCCGCGACCAAGTGTTCGAGCTGCTCGACGGCGTCGACGCCTTGCACCGCATGGGCCTCGGCCGCCTCGCTGGTCAGCTGGGCGACGAGGAGCTCCGCCGCCTCACCGAGGCCGACCCGGCGGTGGCGTGGCTGTTCGAGGCCTACGACATCAAACCGGCCGAGCCTCCGACGCCCGTCACCGTCGAGCTCGGCCCCACCCGCCGGTAGTGCCGGCGCCCTGAGGGGATGGGCGCCTGGTCACGGATCGCGCTCCGTTCGGCCGGGGGCGGCGATGAGTTCCCGGCGCCCGCGCCGTCACACTGGGGCCGACACGGTCTCACCGCTCGACTTGGAGGATCCCATGGCCTCTCACCCGGACCTGAACTTCGGCGGCAGCTGCTGCGAGGCGTTCACCCGCTACCAGGAGATCTTCGATGGCGAGCTGGGCTGCTACCGATGACCGACGCGTCTCCGGAGGTCACGGTGCCCGACGATCAGGCTGATCTGGTCATGCACGCGGCGTTGAGGTTCGAGGGCCACCTCCTGTGGCATCCCACGTCCCGGCGGGGGACTTCGGAGCAGTGCAAGGGATGTACGTCATGGTCAAGGCCGAACCGCCGGAGGAGTCCTCGTGAGCTCGTCGCCGATGGACACATCGGGGTCGCCCTGATCCGGAGCCTCGGGCCCCGGCACCTGGAGCGGCGCGACGACGCCCCGGGCGGTTCGGTACAAGCTCAGGACCCGGCCTGTTCTCGGCGCTTGGTGCCCCACGGTTGAGCACGTCGCTGTGCTCGCTCGGAGGGCTACCGGCCCTGCTCCCGTCGCGTCGGCGGGAGGAGGGTTCGACGGGGCCGTTGCGCTCTGTCGTCACGGGTCATGGAGCGGGCCCGGCCTGCCTCGGTCGCCAGTTTCGGCGAGATGTCGGTCGGGGTCGGCGGTGAACTGCTGGACGCAGGCGAGCGAGCAGAACCAGTGCTCGACGCCGGCGTGACGGATGCGGCCGACAGCAGCGTTGCACCTGACGCGCATGTGGCACACGGGGTCGGTGGTGAGCTCGACCTGGGTGGGGCACAGCTCGATGGCCCACAGCTCGACGGCGTCGAGGACGTTGCGAAGCCGGTGGGTGCCGTGCGGGACTGCATCGAGCCCGAGGCTCTGCGCCGCCGCCGCCACTGTCGCGGTGCCGAGAGCCTGGCCGCTCGCGGCCCGACCGGCGACGCGCGCCGCGAGGTTCACGGTCGCGCCGAAGAAGTCTCCGTCGCGAGCGATGACCGTGCCGTGGTGCAACCCGGCCCGCAGCTCGAGGAACAGGTCCGTGTCGTAGCAGGCCTCGAACAGGACCCGGACGGCATCGAGGGCTGCAGCGGGGTCAGGGGCGACGAGCATCACCGCGTCGCCGATGGCCTTGACCAGAGCCGCGTCGGTGCCGTCGACTGCTTGGTGGGCCATGTCGGTGAACGTGTCGATGAGCTGAACAGCGGTGGTGTCACCGTGGGCCTCGGTCAGCGCTGTGAACCCGGCTAGGTCCACGAAGGCGATGGTCCGCTCCTCTGTGACCATCACGCCCTCCCGAGGCTCGCGGCGGGGCCGATGCGCGCCGCCGACCGGACCGTGAACAAGAGCATCCCCAGGATCGCGACGTAGAGGACGACCCCCCCGATGGCTTGGGGTCCACCGGACGGGCGAGCCGGTGGCTCATAGAGCGGCCGGTGCACGCTGGCCGTCGTCTCGTCCCCGGCCAAGGGGACCCACAGCTCGACCCGGCGGTCGCGCTCGGTCAGCTCGACGTAGAGGAACCAGCGGCCACCGGCTTCGGCTTCGACGACTCCGCGGTAGCGGCAGGGACCAGCGGCCTCGAGAGGGCCGGAGCGGGTGTCACCGGCTCGGCGGGCCGTCGTCCGCCGAGCGATGAGGTCACGGCAGGGCTCGGCGTCCACGTCCAGCTCGACCATGACGGACGTCTCATCCAGCCGGTCGGCGGTGAGGGTGGCGGCCCGGGTGGCGCGTCCCTGGCCCGGGTCGTGTGCCCCGGCGACGGGTGCCAGCGAGAAGACGGCGCCCAGCGCCACGATCAGGACGACGGCACCGGCCGGGAGGGCGCGTGGCCGGCGCCAGCCTCCGGTGTGGCTGAGCGCGGCCACACCGACGGCGCCGAGCACGGCCACCGCGAGAGCGGCCGGCAGCGCGCTGGCCGGCACCGCCGTGGTCGCCGCTCCGAACGCCTTCAGCCACGCGAACCAGACCACCGTCGCCCCAACGGCTTCGACCACCAGCCGCACGCTGCGGCGGCGGACAGTGCGCTCGACGAGCTCGTGCAGGACACCGAGGATGAGGATGGGGGGAACGATGGTGGCGCTGTGGCCGAGGACAGCGAGAAGGCCGGTGATCCCGACGCGGATGACCGTGTAGATCCCGGTTGCGGCGATGAGCGACCAACGGTCCGGCAACAGCCGACGAACGAGCACCGTTGCGAGGAGCCAGCCGACCACGGCGACCGGAAGGTAGGTCCACTCGGGGAACTGGGGCACGTCGGAGTCGAGCTCGAACACCGGCACCTGCAGCACGCCGATCACCGCCGCCGCCGCGAGCACCTGGGCCGCCCGACCCCACCGACCCGGAAGGCCCACGGCGAGGGCGAGCACGCCGGTGGCCAACATCAGCGATGCGACGACCGCGACCATGTGGGGGGGCGACCAGGTCACGGCGTCACGGCCGAAGCCGCGGTGCCACGCTTCGTCCACCGGTGCGGAGGCCAGGACGGCGGCGCCGCCGACGAGCGCCATGCGCTGGGCGGGCCCCCGGGGCCGTCGACCCAGCACGGCCACGGCCGCCAACGCGGCCAGGACGCTGAGGTAGATCACGACGTGGGGCGGGGCGAGCAGGGTGTCGCGCCCACGGTCGGTGTGCCAGGTGTCGTCCCAGTAGGTGCCGACCAGCCCCGAGACGCCGGCCACCGAGGCGACCAGCACGGCCAGGACCGGAGTGGGATTGCGAGGTATCTTCATTGAGACGTGACCATACCAGTTGCGAGCCGATCCCGTCACTAGGGTGGCGTCATGGCTGCACCCCAGGACATCGAAGAGGGGATCATCGAGGCCGCCCGAGCCCTCGTTGGCGGATCCGGGCTGTCGAGCCTGACGATCGATCGGCTCGCCGAGGCGTCGGGCACGAGTCGGATGACGCTGCACCGTCGGGGCATCAAGCGGCGCGCCGTGCTCGATGCGCTCGTGCACCGCGCTGCGGAGGCCTACATCGCCGCCCTCTGGCCCTCCCTCACCGCGCCGGGCCCCGCTGCCGAGCGCCTGACGATGGCGCTCGATGCCATCTGCGCCACTGCGGATGACAACCTCGCCCTCCTCGCTGGGCTCTTCGGCGAGGTCGACTCCCCGTTCCACCGATCCGGCGACGACGACGGCGCTCGGGAGACCGACGCCCTGTTCACCGCGCCCCTCGCGCGCCTGCTGCGTGACGGCGCCCTCGATGGCAGCATCTCAGCGGCTGCTGACCCCGAGGAGACCGCAGCCGTGCTGTTCAACGTCGCCGGCTGGGGCTACATCCACCTCCGCTACGCCCAAGGCTGGACCGCGGCCCGAGCCCGGCCGGCGGTCACCACCTTCGCCCTTGCCGCCGTCGGCGCCGAGCCCTGCTGACCGCCATCGAGGAGAGGCCGGGCGGATGGGAGGCCGACCGCCACCGCCAAAGCTCGACCCCGAACCCTCTCAGGGCGTGACGGGTCCTCTGGCGACGGAGCCGTCGCGAGGCTGCTCAGGAGCTGTCCTGTCGTACCCGGCGGAGGCGCACCCGGCCGGGTCGATGAGACCCCTCTGCTCGTCGAGGCGGATGACTTGGCTGCGAGGCGCTGCTGCGCGGCCGCGCCGCGGCGCCTCCGATCGTGATCCTCGGATCGCCCATCTCAGCCTCCTCGCCTTGACCTTGCCCCAGGGAAAGGGTTCTACCGTCGGGTGCGGAACCGGACCGCCCCGGCCCACGTCGAGCCCGCGCTGAGGGTCGGACAGGAAGGACGACGGCACCGATGCCTGCCCCCACGAGTGCGGACCGGACCGGTGACCGCCGATGGGCCCCACCGGCCCTCCGCGCTCCGGCGGGCGCTGGCCCAGCCCGCCTTTCGTCGCCTGTGGGCGGCGCAGACCATCTCGCGGTGGGGCGACACGTTCAACTCGGTCGCCCTCGTCATCCTCGTCTTCCAGCTGACCGGCTCAGGGCTGCAGGTCGCCGTGACCGTGGCGTTCGAGGTGGCGCCGGTGATCCTGTTCGGGTTCATCGCCGGCGCCGTCGTCGACCGCTACGACCGCCGCCGGGTCATGATCGTCGCCGATGTCGGCCGGGCCGTCCTGGCGCTCGGCCTGGCCCTGTTCCACGACCACCTGGGCGTCGTCTACGCGGCCGCGTTCGGCCTCTCCATGCTGAGCGTCCTGTTCAACCCCGCGGCGGCGAGCGTGCTGCCAACCGTCGTCGACGACGACGACATCGTCGGGGCCAACTCGGCGATCTGGTCCGCTGCGGTCATCTTCCAGATCGCCCTCGCCCCCGCCGCCGGGGCCCTGGTCGCGCTGGCCGGACCGGCGCCGGCGTTCGTGATCAACGCTTCCACCTTCGCCCTCTCGGCGGCGCTGATCGCCGGACTTCCCCTCGGACGGCGACCAGCCGCCACGGCGGGCCGGCACCTCACCGATGTCGCCGACGGTCTACGGGCCATCCGCGCCAGCCGCTTCCTCAGGGTGCTGGCCGGCGTGCAGGGCCTCGCCGCTCTGTCCGCAGGGGCGACCTCGGCGTTGCTGGTCGTCCTTGCCCAGGACCACCTCGACCTCGGCGCCGACCGCTTCGGCCTGCTCATCGCCGCCATCGGGGTCGGGGCCGGGCTTGAGCCGCTGGTCCTCCAACGCTTCGTCACCGACATCCGACGGCCCGTCTGGTTGTTCGGACCGCACCTGCTCCGCGGCGTCGTCGACATCGTGCTGGCGGCGTCGAGGTCCTTCGGTGTGGCGCTCGGCGCGCTGGCCGTCTACGGCATCGGGACCTCCACCGGCAACGTCGCCTACACGAGCGTGCTGCAGACCACGGTGCCTGATCGCCTCCGAGGTCGGGTCTTCGCCTTCTTCGACGTCACCTGGCAGACAGGTCGGCTCCTCAGCATCGGCCTCGGTGGCCTCGCCGCCGACCGGTTCGGCATCGCGGCGGTCTACGGCGCCGGCGGTGCCCTGCTCCTCGGCGCGGGAACCTTCGGACTGCTGATGCCGGGCATGGACCACTCCCCGAGCCCTTCCCGCATGTCCGACATGGATCACTAGCCAACGTCAGCCGCGGGACGCCGCTTCGTCGTCGTTGTTGTTCGGTTCCGGCTGCGAGCGGCGGGAGTCGGTCGGACGCGGGGTGGGGCCCTGGCGCCAGCGCCAGACGAGCAGCGCCACGCCGATGATCACCGCCACGAGGGCCGTCCACTGGCTGCCAGTCAGTCCGAGGCGCCGATCGTCAGCCCTGACGAAGTCGAGGCTGAAGCGGTTGACGCCGTAGAGGACGGCCACGAGCAGGGCGGCGTGGCCGCGCCGGGCTCGGAGCCGCCCACGGGAAGCGAGCATCACCGCGAAGATGGCCAGGCTGGCCAGGAGGTCGTAGGCGGCGGTGAGGTGGACGACCTCGCCGGGAGGGCACGGCGAGCCCACCGTCTGGCCGACGACGGCGCCGTCGGGGCAGCGGAAGCCGAAGGGCATGGACGTCGGGGGCCCGAGGTGATCGGCGATGACGATGTCGCCGATGCGGCCGACGGCGATGCCGAGCGCCAGCCACGGTGCGGCGAGGTCGACGAGCGCCACGAAGTCGAGCCCACGGCGTCGTGCGATCCACCAGGCGGTGAGCACCCCTCCGGTGAGCCCGCCGAGCAGGCTGATGCCGCCCTCCCAGATCTTCACCCAGTCGAGGGGCGACCCGTAGCGGTCGATGTGGTTGAGGACGTAGACGAGCCGGGCTCCCACGATCGCGCCCACGGCAGCCCGGGTGAGGGCCGAGATGATGACCTCGTCGTCGATGTCCCGCCGGCGGGTGTCGCGGAGGAAGAACCAGGAGCCGACCAGGAAGCCGACGGCGGTGAAGATGCCGTGGGGGGAGACCGTCATCGGCCCCACGTCGATCGTCACGAGCGGCGGGTAGGAGATCGCGCTCCACGTCACGAGCGACAACTTACGACGTCGTGTCGTAGCGTGTCCGGTCGGGCGCTCCGTCGGAGATCTACCCTTGCAGCCGATGGGAGCTCGAGCAGGAGAGATCGATGGCTGAGCGAAGGGCGACGGGATCTCTGGAGCGAGAGGTCCTCGAGCAGCTGTGGCAGGCCCCTCAAGGAGCCACCCCTCGCGACGTGCGCGCCGCCATGGACGACGAGCTGGCGTACACGACCATCATGACCATCCTCCGTCGCCTCTGGCAGAAGGGCCTGGCCGAGCGAGAGCTGCACGGCCGGGCCTACGTGTATCGGGCCAAGGCCTCCGAGGCGGACCTCGCGGCGAACGGCATGCACGCCGCCTTCGCACCGGTGCGTGATCGACGCGAGGCCCTCACGCGGTTCGTCGACGGCCTCTCGAAGTCCGATGCGCGGGCTCTGCGTCGAGTGCTCGACGAACCCCGGTGACCCACCAGGTGTTCTTCCCGCTGCTGGTGGCGGTGACCGCGGCCGGCGCCTCGATCTTCGGCGTCCGTCGCCTGCAGCCGGTGACGGCGGCCTGGACCCTGACGTTGATCGCAGTAGCCGGTGGCCTGGCCGCGGCCAGCGGCCTGGTCATCGTGATCCTGGGCTTCCTGCGCGGCGTCCCGTGGTTCGGACACGGTCTGGCCTGGTGCCTGCACCTCTCGGAGGGGACCGACGTCGTCGCCTGGTCCCAGGGCACGATCGCAGTGGTGTGGTCGACCGCTGCGATCATCAGGGTCCAACGACGGCGCCGGACCTACCGAGCCCTGCGAGCCTCTGGGTCTCAGGGCCCCGAGGTGGAGATCGTGGCCGACGAGGAGCCGACGGCCTACAGCCTCCCGGGGCGACCGGGTCGCATCGTCGTCTCGGCCAGCATGCTGGCCTGTCTCCCCGAGGCCGAGCAGGACGTGCTGTTCGCCCACGAGCGATCGCACCTCCGGCATCGACACGACCGCTTCATCCACCTGGCGGATCTGGCCGCCGCGGTGCTTCCGCCCCTTGCCCTCCTGGGGCAGAGGGTCCGGTTCGCCACCGAGCGATGGGCCGACGAGGACGCGGCGCGGGAGCTGGGCGACACCGGGCTGGTGGCCCGGGCCATCGCCCGAGCGGCACTCGCTCAGGGCGATGTCGGCCCGCCGACCGCACTGGCCCTCGCCCGGCTCGGTGTCCGAGCCCGGGTCGAGGACCTGCTGCGAGAGCCGCCGTCGCGCCGACTCGCGCTGGCGGCTCTGGCGAGCACCGGTGTCCTGGCCGCGGTGGTGGTGGTCAGCTCGTCGGTCCAGGTCCACCACTTGGCCTTGGTGGCTGCGCACGCCTGCTTCGCCCCCTGAGGGGCGACCTCGGCAAGGCAGCTGAGGCCTGGGCTCAGGCCGGCACCGACTCCAGCAGCCCGTTCATCTCCTCGATCTCGGCCTCCTGAGACTCCACGATCTCCTCGGCCAAGGTGATGGCGTCGGAGCTCTGGCCCTCGTCGATCTCGGTCTCGGCCATCTCCACGGCACCCTCGTGGTGGGTGATCATCATGGTGAGGAACATCTCGTCGAACTCCGCACCCTCGGCGGCCTCGAGCTCGGCCATCTCGTCCTCGCTCATCATGCCGCCGCCCATCTCCATGTCGGAGTCGCCCTCACCCTCCATGTCGCCCATGTCGCCATCGGACTCCCCGCCCCACTCCTCGAGCCAGCCCTGCATGGTCTCGATCTCGGGGCGCTGGGCCTCCGCGATCTGCATGGCGAGGTCCTTGACCTCGTCGCTCTCGGCGTTGGTCTCGGCCAGGTCAGTCATCTCCAACGCCTGCTGGTGGTGGGGGATCATGCCCTCGACGAAGGTCACATCGGCGTCGTTGAACTCGCCCTCGGCATCCTCCGAACCCTCTGAATCCTCGGAATCTTGGGTCGCGCTGGACGCATCGTCTCCGGGGGTGCTGGAGGAATCATCGTCCCCTCCGCACGCCGCGAGCACGGCGCCCGCGAACAAGAGGGCGAACAGGGTCACTAGGAAGCGCTTCATGGGTTTCTCCGGGGAATGTGAGTGTGACACGTCGTCGTAGACCTTACGAGAGGTGCAGTGCGCCGACAACGCGCCCAGCGGGCGGGTCGCGATCACCGGCGGAAGGGTCAGCTCATCCATCCGGCGACCACGGGCGCGCCGACGACCTTGCGCATGTGGGCGACATCGCCGTCGGTGTCGTCGCGGTTGTCCTTGCCCAGCAGCGTGACGATGCGCCGGCCTGAGTGGTGGCCGACCGATTCATCGCCGGGTTCCCTCCGGCCGACCGACTTCGACTCCTCGGTGTCGAGCCAGGACTCGAGCTCCTCGCCGGTCATGTTGACCGCTGCGGCGAAGTCGGCGATGACGTCGTCGTCGGTGGCCACCGCTCACCCCTTCTTCGGCGTCTTGCGCAGGACCCCCGGCTTGTGGGCCGCCGGCGCGCGCCTGACTTCCACGTGTTCACCCTCGACCAAACCAGAAGGTGAGCATCGACGGCCGGCCCGTCACCGCTCGCGGCCCGATGCCCGATGGCGGTCCGACGCACCGGACGAAGGCCGGGCGACGTCGGTTTCGACGTCGGAGCCTCGGAGAGAGGCGGCGCCACGGCCCGGTGACCACCTGATGACGACCCTCGTGGATGTCGACAGGCGAGAGGGTCGGGAGACGGGCCGGCCCTCCCCCCGGGGCCGGCCCGTCGGACCAACCGGGTCGCGTCCGCAGAATGAGCAGGGTCTTGCGCCACTACAGTGCCGACGTGAGCGCACGTGGCCTTCGCCGTGCGGCTGGCCAACCGGATGTCGACCTGCGCTGCACCGATGCCAACGGGACCGCGATTCCATGACCTCCCGGCCATGAGCGCCCGGCCATGAGCTCTCGGCGCGGCCCGATCGACGCACCGGTGGCGCTGATCGTCGGCGCGTCGAGCGGGATCGGGCGGTCCACCGCCCGTCTCCTGGCGGCGCGAGGCGCCCGACTGGTGCTGGTCGCGCGCGGCGCTGATCGCCTCCGGGCCGTGGAGGAGGAGTGCCGGGCCGCCGGTGCGCTCGCCGTGGACGTCGCCGTCGCTGACGTCCTCGACGCCGACGCGATCCAGGCTGTCGTCGACCGGATCCTCGTCGACCACGGGCGCCTCGACCTCGTCGTCCATGCCGCGGCGGTGATGGCCTACGGCAGCGTGGAAGACGTACCGCCCGAGGTGTTCACACGGGTGGTCGACGTCGCCATCCACGGCACCGCCAACGTGGCGCGATCGATCCTGCCTGCGCTCCGCCACCAACACGAAGGCACCTTCGTCATCGTCACCTCGCTGCTGGCCTCGGTGCCGGTACCGACCATCGGCGCCTACATCACCGCCAAGTGGGGTCAGCTCGGCCTCGCCCGAGCGCTCCAGCTCGAGGTGCGAGACGAACCCGACGTCCACATCTGCACCGTGGCGCCGGGCGCGGTGGACACCCCGATCTACCGCCACGCCGCCAAGTTCGGCACCGACGTCCCGAGCCCACCGGCGCCGGTCGACCGGCCCGAGAAGGTCGCCGGGGAGATCGTCCGTTGCCTGGACCGCCCGCGACGCAACCGATCGGTCGGCCTCGTCAACCACGTCGTGATCCTCGGTTTCCGCCTCGTTCCCCAGCTCTACGACACGCTGGTCGCCCCGTTGTTCCGACGCACCTTCTCACCCGGAGACGGCACCACCACCGAGGGCAACGTCTTTCAGCCCTACCACTCCGACGACGATGCGGGGGAGCGGTCTTCGCACCCGTGACCTCCTCATCGGCGGCGACACCCACCGATCCGGGTGCCAGGTCGACCACGGGCGCGCGAGGTTGCCGACCCGGGGATCAGCTCGTCGGCGCCTCGAGGCGGCGGACGGCCGCCTCGACCTCGGGAGGCACGACGCGCCGCTCCCGGCGCACGGTGGGCGCCTGGCGCAGGGCCCGAGCCAAGCCCCTGGCCGTGGTGGGGTCGACCAGAGCACGGCCCGTCGCCCGGGCGGTGGCCCGGAGGGCGGGGCCGGCGGGGCGCCGCAGCCAGGTCGCCAGCAGGGCGTTGCGCTGCTGGAGGACCCGGCGCTCGCGGGGGTCACGGCCGCTCGGAACCGGGTGGTGGTGGGCGACGAGCTCCTCGACGTAGCGGAGGGCCCAGCCGCGGGCGGCCAGGTCCCACGCCAGCAGGGCCTCCTCGCCCAGGAAGAACAGGAGTCGGGAGAAGCCGCCGGCGTCGAGGAAGGCGCCCCGGCGCACGACAGCGGCGCAGGCCAGGAAGCCGAGGACGGGGCGACCCGGGAGCTCGAGGCGGTCGTCGTCGAGCCGCCCCGCGGCCATGGCCACCGACGTCGGGTCGAGGCGCTGCTCGGGTCCGATCAACACGCGCGCCGCCAGCAGGCCCACGTCGGGGTGCGCGTCCATCAGCTCGGCGGCGCGGGCCAGCGAGCCCGGTGCCCACCAGCTGTCGTCGTCGGCGAAGGCGACGAAGGGCGTGGTGGCGGTGGTGGCGCCGATGTTGCGTGCCGCCGCGCCCTCGTTGCGGTCGAGGGCGATGACGGTGACCGCGGGGAAGGCGGCACGCACCGCCTCGGGTGTGGCGTCGGACGAGCCGTTGTCCACCACCATGACCGGCGGCGCCTCGGGCAGGGTCGTCAGGTGGCCGAGGGCGGCGAGGAGCTGGTCCCGGCGGTCGCGAGTGGCGACCACGACGGTCGTGCGGCTCTCGGGCGCCGGGCCGGCTCCCGTCATGGAGGGGTCGACCCGACCGGGTCGTCGACCGCTCGACGGGCCGGCTGCACAACGGGGAGGAGCTCCGGCGCACCCGGTATGGAGGGTGTCACCGTGCCCTTCGCAGAGCGCCGTCGGGGCCCCGGAGCCCGGTCGTCGGCTGCGGTCAGGTCGTCGACCGCCGCCAACACGGCGTCGACGGAGAGGGCGAGCAGGCCCGGGTCGACCGCGTCGCCGTGCGGGTCGCCCCTCCCGCCGGCCCAGAGCACCCGGTGAGGTCCGGCGGCCGGCGGGCCCCACGTGGTGGGCGGGGTGGGGCCGAAGAGGATGACCGACGGAGTGCCGTACGCAGAGGCCAGGTGGGCGGTGCCGGTGTCTCCGCTGACGACGAGCCGGGCGTGGGCCACGAGCGCGGCCAGCTCGGCCAGGCCGGTGCGCCCGGTGAGGTCTGAGGTCGGCTCCAGGTCGGCGAGGGCGCTGATGCGGCGCGACCGGGGAAGCTCGGCCGCTGTCCCGGTGAGCACCACGTCGTGTCCCCGACGCCGCAGGGCGCGTGCCAGCCGGGCCCAGCGCTCGACCGGCCAGCGCCGGGCGGGGGCCGAGGCACCGGCGTGGAGCACCGTCGCCCCGACGCGCGGGGCCGCGACGGTGGGCCGCTCGAGGGCCAGGTCGGTGGGATCCGCGCCGGCGCCGACGGTCGTCACCAGTCGGCACCATCGGGTCACCTCGTGCTCGTCGTCGTCCCACCTCGGGCCGTCGATGGTGGCGACGACGTCGTCGTGGAAGAAGGCGACGAGTCGCCCGGGGTCAGACGCAGCCAGCAGCCGGCTGCTCTCGGGTCCCCGCCCGTGGAGGTTCACGGTCACCGCGGCCCGGTGGACCGGGCGCGACACGGGGGCCAGCGCGTCGGTGGGCACCAGCTCGTCGATGGCCGGGCACAGGGCGACCAGGGGGCGCTGCCACCCGGGCGCGGCCAGCACCGTGCGGTGGTCCGGGAAGGCCCGGCGCAGCGCCTTCCACGCCGGCAGCGCGGTGCAGAAGTCGCCCAGGTTCAGGGCACGCAGGCCGAGGACCACCGGAGGGTGACTCATCTGTGCACCATCACCTGAGCGCCCCCAGCTCTTATTGCGTACCTGAGTCGCGCCGGGCGCGACTCAGGTACGCAATAGCACGCTCCGCTGTCGGAGAGCCCGTACCGTCTGGTTCGCTTGCTGCGCTCGCTCATGGCCAGGTGCCCTCCGACGGGCCGGTGATGACGAGCTCCTTGACCTCGACGCCATCGGGACGGGTGAGGGCGAAGATCACGGCATCGGCCACCTGGACGGGGTCGGCCAGGCGGGCATCCGCAGGCGGCTTGTACTGTTCGGTGCGGTCGTCGAAGAAGCGGGTGTGCATGCCGCCCGGCGTGAGGAGGGTGACGCCCACCTCGTCGCGCACCTCGGCCATGAGGGCGCGCGTGAAGCCGACCACGCCGAACTTGCTGGCGCAGTAGGCGGTGCCGTCGCTGACGGCGTGGTGCCCGAGGGTCGAGCAGACGGTGACGACCCGGCCCCGACACTCGCGCAGGCTCGGCAGCGCGGCGCGCACCACGGCTGCGGTGCCGAGCAGGTTCACGGCCAGGACCCGGTCCCAATCCGCCCCGGCGACATCGTCGAGCCGGCCCGGCACGTCGATGCCGGCGCAGGTGACCACCGCATCGACGGCACCGTGCTCGTCGAGCACCCGGCCCACCGCCCGCTCGGCGTCGGTCGAGACGGCCAGGTCGACCTCGACGAACGGCACCTCCGCGTCGGCGGGGGGCTGGCGGTCGAGCACGACGACGGTGGCGCCGAGGGCGCTCAAGCGCTCGACCACGGCCTGCCCGAGGCCGGCGGACCCGCCGGTCACGACGACGATCCAAAGGGATGGTTCAGCTTTCACGGCGGGCCTCCTGGACCAGACGGGTGGTGGAACGGCCGGAGAGGTACGGGACGATGACGGCCTGTCCCCCCCAGAGCTCGAGGATGGCGGCCTCGGGCAGGTCGCGGCCGGCGTAGTCGCCGCCCTTGACCCAGACATCGGGCCGCAGTCGGTCGAGGGCGGCGGTCGGCGTGTCCTCGTCGAACACGACGACGTCATCGACGCACCCGAGGGCGAGCAGCACCTGGCGCCGGTCGACCTCGCCCTGGAGCGGTCGGTCGGCGCCCTTGAGCCGGGCGACCGAGCGATCGGAGTTGAGCAGCACCACCAGCTGGTCACCCAGCGCTCGCGCCGCCTGGAGGAGGCTGACGTGCCCGGCGTGGAGCAGGTCGAAGCACCCGCCGGTGGCGACGACCACGTCGGGCTCTCCGCTGGAGGCCCGCGCCTGCGAGGGAGCGACCTCGCCGTGGGGCGCACCGTCGGTGAGGGCGGCGGCGCCTCCCCGCTCCACGAACGCAGCGGCCTCTGCCGCGGCCCGCTCGACGGCGTCGGGCAGGACGGCCCCGCGGGCCAAGGCCACCGCGGTCGTCGCCGCGAAGCAGTCGCCGGCCCCGCACGGGTCGCCGGCGCCGGCGGGCGCCACCGGGACGACGAGGGGAGGCCCCTCGGCCCGGGTCAGCAGCGCACCCTCGAACCCCATCGTCACGACCACCGCCCCGACCGGCCAGAGGGCGACGAGGTGGCGCGCGCGCGCCGCAGTGCCGGCCAGGCCGACCTCGGTGCCGGCCCCGATGTCGGGGTCGACCACCAGGCCCGCCAGCTCGTCGCGGTTGGGGGTGGCCACCGTTGTGCCGACGACGGGGCGCGCCCCCTTGGGATGGGGATCCCACACGATCGGTGCGCCGGCGGCGGCCAGAGCCTCACGCACCGCGGGGACGGCGGTGATCCCCCGCCCGTAGTCGGAGACGAGCACGGCGTCGGCTCGGCCGAGGGCAGCGGCGACCCGGTCGATGTCGTGCCCGCGCAGGCCGGGCGGTCCGCCGCGGTCGAGGCGCAGGAGGGTGTGGCCCCCGGCTCGCAGCCGCACCTTCTCCGGTGTGCCGCCCACCAGCCCGAGGTCGACCAGGTCGACACCCTCGTCGACCAGGAGACGGCGCAGCGTGGCTCCCGCCTCGTCGTCGGCGACGGCTGACACAAGGGTGACCGTCGCCCGTTGGCGGGCGGCGAGGGTGGCGGCCAGCGCGGCACCGCCGGGACGGCTGGTGACGTGGCGCTGGTCGAGCACCGGGGCCGGGCCGTCGGGGCAGGTGCGCTCGACGGCACCGTCGATGTCGCGGTCGAGCAGAGCGTCGCCGACCACGACGACGTGGGGCTCGCGGCGCTCGCTCATCGGTGCACCATCCCCGGTTCGCTCGCTCACGGGGTCGACACCTCGAGGGGTTGGGAGGCGCCCAGGGCCACGTCGATCGCGGCGCAGAGCAGGTGGATCGCCACTAGGTGGAGCTCCTGCACGGTGGCGGCGTGATCGGCCTCGACGGCCACGGCGTCGTGGGCGGCGCCGGCCAGTGGGTTGGGGGCGGGACCGGTGAGGGCCCACACGGTCAGGTCGGTGCGGGCGGCGGCCTCGGCCGCGGCGAGCACGTTGGTGCTGCTCCCCGACGTGCTCAGCAGGAGCAGCACGTCGCCCGGCCGCCCGTGGGCCAGGACCTGGCGGCGGAAGACCTCCTCGGGGCCGTAGTCGTTGCTGATGGCGGTCACGCTCGATGTCTCGGCGTGGAGGGCCAGCGCGGAGAGAGGCCGGCGCTCGTCGCGGTAGCGGCCGACCAGCTCGGCCGTCAGGTGCTGGGCCTGGGCTGCGCTGCCGCCGTTCCCCGCCGCCAGCAGCCGTCCGCCGCGGTCGAGGGTCGTCGCCAGCTGCCGCCCCCAGGCCTCCAGCCGGTCGACCTGCTCGGCGAACGCGGGGAGGGCGCGACCGAGGGAGTCGACGTGGGCTCGGCCCGTCGGGAGCGCGGCCATCAGCCGACCTCCCGTCGGGCGGTGCGGGGGGCGAGCACGTCGTGGGCGACCTCGAGGGTGCGCTCGGCCACGTCGTCCCACCCGTAGGTCCGGGCCCGGGCGGCGGCGGCCTCGCCCATGCGGCGTCGCGCTGCGTCGTCGGCCAAGAGGCTGCTCAGCCCCGAAGCGATCGAGTCGGGGTCGCGGGGTCGGACGTGGGCGCCGGTCGTGCCGTGGACCACGGTCTCGGCCAGACCGCCCACGGCGGTCGCCAGCACCGGCACGCCGCACGCCATGGCCTCGACGGCCACCAGGCCGAAGGGCTCGTACCAGGGGCAGCAGGCGACCACGTCGGCCGAGCGGAGCAGCGCCGGCATCTCCTCCCGGCAGACGGCGCCGAGGAACGTGACGCGGTCGGCGACACCGGCCCGGCGGGCCAGCTGCGAGAGGCGGATGCCCTCATCGGCGTCGTCGACCAGGCCGGCCGGCGGGCCCCCGGCGATGACCAGCTCGGTCCTCGGCACGCGGGCGAGGGCGGTGATGAGCTCCCCCACGCCCTTGCGGGGCACGAGGCGGCTGGCGGCCACGATGCGGGCCCACCCCGGCCGGCGCCGGTGGGCGGGCCCGTCGGGGTGGAAGCGTGAGAGGTCGACGCCGCAGGGGACGACGGCGACGCGCGTGGGCGAGGCCCCCATGCGTTGGAGAGCGCAGCTCTCGACTGCGGTCGTGGCGACCAGGGCATCGGCCTGGCGGGCGATGGCGGCCTCGATGGCGATGCGCTCACCGGGACTGGTGTCCTGACCGCCCTGCTGGCGGCGCTTCTCGATGCCGAGGGCGTGGAAGGTGTGCAGCATCGGGACGGCGACGCGACGGGAGGCGGCCAGCGTGGCCAGCCCCGACATCCAGAAGTGCGAGTGGACGACGTCCGGCGGATCGGCTGACCACGTGGCGGCCAGGTCGTCGGCGAAGGCGGCCATGTGGGGCAGCAGCTCGTCCTTGGCGATGGGCTCCGCCGGTCCTGCCGGCACGTGGTCGACCACCACGTTGGGCGCGAACTCGACGCGCCGGAGCTGCGACGGGTCGTCGCGCCGGGTGTGGACGACGACCTCGACGCCGCGCCGCCCGAGGGCGCGCGCCAGCTCGGCCACGTGCACGTTCTGGCCGCCTGCATCGTCGCTGCCCAGCAGGGCGAGCGGCGACGCGTGCTCCGACACCAACGCGATCCTCATGGCTTGCTCCTCGGTCTGGTTCGCCTGTGCTGTCTAGTTCGCTCGTGCTGTCTGGTTCGCCCGTGCTGTCTGGTTCGCTCGCGGCGCTCGCTCACCGGCGCACCATCCCGTCTTGAGCCGCGTTCACCAGGGGCTCGTCGCCGGGCGCCGATGAGCGCCGGCGGCTTCGCCGCCGGAGGGCCCGTGCTGTCTGGTTCGCTCGCGGCGCTCGCTCACCGCGCGACCTCCTTCAACAGGCGGTCCCAGTCGTCCAGGAAGCGTCCCAGCCCGTAGCGCTCGAGCGCGGCGGCGCGGGCGGCGGCGCCCTGTTGGCGGGCGAGCTCGGGCTCGTGGCAGAGCCGGCGAACGGCTTCGGTGAACCGGTCGATGCGGTTGGTCACGGTGCCGGCGCCAGCGGGCACGGCCTCGGGCACCTCGGTCGTGGCCAGGGCCACGATCGGGAGACCCAGGTGCATGGCCTCCAGCAGCGCCAGGCCGAGCGACGTCCAGCGGATCGGGTGGGCGTACACCCGACGCCGGGCCAGCTCGGTGTGCAGCCGGTGCTGGGGCAGGTCCTCGTGGGCGGTCACCGGGTGGCCCTCGGCCGCCAGCCGGGCGGCCGTGGCCCGCACCCCCATGCCGAAGATGTCGAGCGGCGCCGCGCCGGCGAGGGCCGGGAGCAGGTCGGTCCCGGTCACCCGCCCGCGCCGCTCGGGCTCGTTCACGACGATGGCGGCGTGGGCCAGCTCGCCGGTGTACCGGTGGCCGGGGTCGACGATGCCGTGCTCGATGACCCGGGCGTCGGTGCCGCCGGTGTCCCAGAACAGCGCGTTGGTGTGGGTGACGTGGACGAGCACGAGATCGCGCCGATCCGCCGCCGGGTGACGCAGGGAGTCGATGCGGCCCTGCGGGGCGTTGTGCTCGAGCCAGACGGCGGGCACGTCGCGCCCGGGCCGGCGCCCGAGCCAGCGCCGGGCGAGCTCCTCGTCCTCGGGGCGCTGGAGCACGACGACGTCGACGTCCTCCTCGGCCAGCTGTTCGGGCGTGCGCTCCACGACCGAGTCGGGCCAGTCCCACGTCTGCGCTCGTCCCCGCCCGTGCGGTCCTCGGTCGGGGACGACGGGCACCAGGTAGGTGTGGTCGCCGTGCACGAACGCCGTCGTCCACGAGCCGTGCACGTGCCAGATCAGGACCCTCACGGGGCCGTCCCCTGGGCGACATGACCGACGCCGCGCACCGGCCCCTCCCGGAGCAGGCGCACGTTCGTGCCCCCGGAGGCTCTCGAACGCGCGCCCGGGGCGGGGGCTGTGGGGGAAGGCGAGGCCCCGCCTGGGAAAGGTGCCCCCGCGGAGGCCGGACTGAGCTCCTCGACGGCGGCGAGCACGGCGGCGGGGGTGGCCGGGTTCAGGCAGGGCTGGCCGTCGAAGGGACAGACCCGGGCTCGGCAGCCGGCGCACGCGATGTCGAGCTGACCCAGGAGCCGGTGGGGCACGCCCCAGGGCGCCCAACGTCGGGGGTCGACCACGGGGGCGAAGATCGACGCGACGGGCGTGCCGACGGCCGCCGCGAGGTGCGCCGGGCCGGTGTTGCCCACCACGACGGCGTCGGCGGCGCGAAGGAGCGCCGCCAGCCCGTCGAGGTCGGTGGTGCCGGCCCGGTCGGTGACGCCGGGCCGTCCGGCGGCCAGGGGACCGGTGACGGCGCGATCGGCGGCTGAGCCGGTGAGCACGACAGGACGGCCGGCGGCGGTGAGGGCATCGAGGACGCCCGCGGCGAGGGCTTGCGGGATAGCTCTCGCCGGGACCGACGCAGTCGGGTGCACGACGACGTAGGGGTGCGGTGGGGGAGGGGCGGCGCCGGCCGCCTCGACGACGGCCAGGCGGGCGTCGTCGCCGGGCGGGAGGCGGTGACCGAGAGCGGCGGCCACCGCCAGCCCCTGTTCCACCTCGTGCCACCCCTCCACGTACGGGAGCCGCTCGTCGACCAGGCCGCCGGCGTGGTCGACGCTCGTCGCCGCGATCCGCCCGACGCCGGCCATGCGCAGCAGGAGCGCCAGCGGCAGCGGGCTCTGGTGGAACGACGTGAGCACCAACGCCTCGTCGAGGGCGAGGCCGGCGAGCGTGGCCACCAGGCCCTCAGCCTGACCGGGGCGGAGGGGCGAGGCAACGAGTGGCACCCAGGGCGCCTCCCACTCGACCACCTGCTCGACGCCGGGGAGCCTCTCGGCTGCGGCCCGACCCGACGGGCCGGCGAGGAACGTGACGCGGTGGCCGCCGGCGGCCACGGCGCGCACCACCGGCCCGGCGAGCAGGACATCGCCGACGTTGTCGAGCCGGGCCACGAGGACGTGGCGCCCGCTCATCGGTTCACCACCCCGTCTTGGGTTGCGTCGACCGGGTTGTGGGTCGGCGGGCACCGATGAGCGCCGGCGGCTTCGCCGCCGGAGGGCCCGTGCTGTCTGGTTCGCTCGCGGCGCTCGCTCATCGGTTCACCGTCCCGCGATCCGTGAGGAGCCGGTCGACGGCGGTGAAGAGGTCGGCCACCACCTCGTCGGCCTGGTCGATCTCGTCGGTCCGCGTGATGGCGGTGGGCACCAGGATGCCGCGTGCGCCGGCGGCCGCCGCCGCCGCCACGTCGGCGCCGATGTCGCCCACCACGGCGCAGCGCGAAGGATGGGTGCCCAGCCGGGCCGCGGCCTCGGTGATCAGACCCGGTGCCGGCTTCCGGCACCCGCACCCGCCGTCGGGCCCGTGCGGGCACCACGCGATGACTCCGAAGGGGCCGAGGAGCTCGGCGACCCGGGCGTTGACCGCCTCCACGTCACTCGGGAGGAGGAGCCCGCGGGCGACCCCACTCTGGTTGGAGACGATGCCGACGGCCACGCCTTCGGCCCGCAGGCGGTCCAGGGCGGCGCGGGCACCGGCGACGGGCTGTACCCGCTGCGGGTCGCCGTTGTAGGCGACGTCGTGGACGAGCGTGCCGTCGCGGTCGAAGAGCACGGCATCGACCCGGCGGGGGCGTCGCGACCGGGGGGCGAGGCGCCGGGCGCGCGCCACGCCGGCGACCCACCTGACGGTGGCCGCCGGAGGGAGGGCGGCGCTGCTCGCCAGGAGGCCGCTCACCTCTCGCACCGTCCGGGGCCCGGGGGCGATGCGGCGGGCGGCGAGCTCGGCGGTGAGGGCGACGGCGGTGCCGAGGCCGACGACGGCCAGGGCGCGCCGGCGGGCCAGCAGCCCGAGGCCCCCGGC